>NZ_JBREBQ010000024.1:0-53515 GCF_052906625.1 Geobacillus sp. CCR
TTGCCCACGTGTTACTCACCCGTCCGCCGCTGACCAAATCAGAGCAAGCTCCGATCCGGTCCGCTCGACTTGCATGTATTAGGCACGCCGCCAGCGTTCGTCCTGAGCCAGGATCAAACTCTCCAAAAGAAAGTTGATTGGCTTTTTGCTTCAGCCGCAGCACCAAAGGCGCTAAACGACCTCCGCTTTTCGTCGCGCTTCGTTTCGTTCAGTTTTCAAGGAACGAGACCTCTTCTTGAACTTGCTTCGTTGCAGTCTTGCGCCGAGGAACCCAATTCCCCCGAATTCACTAGAAGACACAGGCGCAAAGTTGCTGCATTGAAACAACTTCTCTGCTGGTTTTCGTCGAAGAATCCCGCTTCTCTCCATTCACTTGCAGGACACAAGGTTGCTACTTTAGTTTGCTTCTCTGTAATCCTACCGAGGAACCTCACGTCTTCAAATTCCCTTGCAAGCGGCAGGCACAGACATAAAGCAACAGTGGAGCCTATCGGGATCGAACCGATGACCTCCTGCGTGCAAAGCAGGCGCTCTCCCAGCTGAGCTAAGGCCCCATATATCCGCTATCGGGAAGACAGGATTTGAACCTGCGACCCCATGGTCCCAAACCATGTGCTCTGCCAAACTGAGCTACTTCCCGCCAACGCGCTCGAGAGGATTCGAACCCCTAACCTTCTGATCCGTAGTCAGATGCTCTATCCAATTGAGCTACGAGCGCAAGTGCCGAGGGCCGGACTCGAACCGGCACGGTAGTGACCTACCCCAGGATTTTAAGTCCTGTGCGTCTGCCAATTCCGCCACCCCGGCTAAATGGGCAAATAAATGGAGCGGAAGACGGGACTCGAACCCGCGACCCCCACCTTGGCAAGGTGGTGTTCTACCGCTGAACTACTTCCGCTCGAATCAACATGCGGGTGAAGGGACTCGAACCCCCACGCCCGTAAAGGGCACTAGACCCTGAATCTAGCGCGTCTGCCAATTCCGCCACACCCGCAAATCAATTGTGGTGAGCCATGGAGGACTCGAACCTCCGACCCTCTGATTAAAAGTCAGATGCTCTACCTACTGAGCTAATGGCTCATAGTCAAGTATACACTCACAATGAACGATGTCCCTTCCTCTGCTAGCATATTCGAAGATGTCGGATGCGTCGGGACAACTCGAAGCAAATCCGAAGATGCTTCGCTCGTTGCTCTACCTACTGAGCTAATGGCTCATGGTTAGGATAACACTCTACAGCTTCGTTTCACTCTACCTGCCTCTTCCTCTCCCAGCTGTTTCACAGATGCCTAGTGCGTCGAGGCAACTCGAAGCAAACTCGAAGATGCAGCGCTCGTTACTGAGCTAATGGCTCATAGTCAAGTATACACTCACAATGAACGATGTCCCTTCCTCTGCTAGCATATTCGAAGATGTTGGATGCGTCGGGACAACTCGAAGTAGATTCAAAGATGTAATACTCGTCACTGAACTAATGGCTCATAATAGGTGATGGTGGAGGATGACGGGATCGAACCGCCGACCCCTTGCTTGTAAGGCAAGTGCTCTCCCAGCTGAGCTAATCCTCCACAGGATTGCCTAGCGACGACCTACTCTTGCAGGGGCGCTGGCCCCAACTACCATCGGCGCTGGAGGGCTTAACTTCCGTGTTCGGGATGGGAACGGGTGTTTCCCCTCCGCTATCATCACTAGACAATCAACAGACAAGTTATATTATAATTAAATTTATTTATTTGTCAACTAGATCCTTGTTTTTGATTAGTGCTGTCATTTCAACGTGCTATCATAATATAACACGTTGGGAGTGGTTTGTCAACTCGACTTCCTGTGTTTGTTTTTCAACAAAACAACGACAACTATTTTTACATAAATGAAAAGCCCCCTGCTGCTTGTCTTTGCAGGGAGCGATCAAATTTATTTATGACGCATTTGCGGGAAAAGCAACACGTCGCGGATCGACGGTGAGTTCGTCAGCAGCATGACCAGACGGTCGACCCCGATGCCAAGCCCGCCTGTTGGCGGCATGCCGTACTCGAGCGCTTCAAGGAAGTCTTCGTCCATTTCATGTGCTTCATCGTTTCCTTGTTCACGCTCTTTCAGCTGCGCCTCAAAGCGTTGGCGCTGATCGATCGGATCATTCAATTCGGTAAAGGCGTTGGCATGTTCGCGCCCGACGATAAACAGCTCAAATCGGTCGGTAAAACGCGGGTCGTCCGGATTTTTCTTGGCCAACGGTGAAATTTCAACCGGATGGCCATAAATGAACGTCGGCTGAATGAGGTGAGACTCGACTTTTTGTTCAAAAAATTCGTTGACAATATGGCCAAACGTCATATGTGGAGCAACTTCCACTCCGTGTTCTTTCGCCAGCTCCCGCGCCTCTTCGTCGCTCATCTGCCGCCAGAAGTCGACGCCGACATATTCCTTGATCGCATCGACCATATGGAGGCGCCGCCACTCGGGCGTTAAGTCGACGACATGCTCGCCGTATTGAATTTTCGTCGTTCCAAGCACTTCAGTGGCAATGTGGGCGATCAAGTTTTCCGTTAGTTCCATAATGTCGCGGAAATCGGCGTACGCCTCGTACAATTCGAGCATCGTAAACTCCGGGTTATGGCGGGTGGAAATGCCCTCGTTCCGGAAAACGCGGCCGATCTCGTACACTTTTTCCAAACCGCCGACGATAAGCCGTTTTAAATGGAGCTCGATAGCGATTCGCATATAAAGCGTCATATCCAATGCGTTATGATGCGTAATGAACGGGCGCGCCGCAGCGCCTCCAGCCACAGCGTGCATCATCGGCGTTTCAACTTCCAAATAGCCACGGCTGTCAAGATACCGCCGCATCGATTGAATGATCAAACTGCGGGTGATGAACGTCTTTTTGCTCTCCGGATTCATAATTAAATCGAGATAACGCTGGCGATAGCGTTGCTCTATGTCTTTCAAACCATGGTATTTTTCCGGCAGCGGACGCAGCGCTTTCGTCAAAAATTCGTACGACGACACCTTGATGGAAAGTTCACCAACTTTTGTTTTAAACATTGTGCCGCGCACGCCGACGATATCGCCAAGGTCAGAGATTTTAAACAGTTCGTACTGCTGTTCGCCAACATCGTCTTGACGGACGTAAATTTGAATCTGCCCGGTGACATCCTGGATATGGGCGAACCCGGCTTTTCCTTTGCCGCGCTTTGTCATGATGCGGCCGGCGACGGCGACTTCAATTTGCTTTTCTTCAAGTTCCTCTTTCGACAAATCACCGTACAGTTCGAACAGTTCTTGCGCTTTATGAGTGCGCTCGAACCGTTTGCCAAACGGGTCGACACCCAATTCCTCAATTTTTTTCAGCTTTTCCCTGCGGACGCGCAGTTGGTCGTTCAATTCTTCATGACTCATACCTCATTCACTCCATTTAGCGATTTTTTACGAAAAATACTGCCAGCGCTCGCTGGCAGTCCTCCGCTGCATGAACGTCATCTCCGTTGTTTAAACGGCTTCGGCGTTCGCCGCTGCTTGGACTTCCGCTTCCTCCGCCACGCGAAGCAACAGTGCGGCCAGTTCGTCCCGCGTTTCACATTCATTGATGGCGTTGCGGATTTTCGCTGCGCCGCGAATGCCTTTTAAATACCAAGCAGCGTGTTTACGCATTTCTTTGACGGCGATATATTCGCCTTTTAAGGCAATTAATCGGTCTAAATGCAGCAGGCAGACATCGATTTTTTCCCTCGGCGTCGGTTCCGGGATGAGCTCTCCAGTTTCTAAATAACGGACAGTGCGATAGATCATCCAAGGGTTTCCAAGCGCCGCCCGTCCGATCATGACGCCGTCGACCCCTGTTTCTTCAAGCATCCGCTTTGCATCTTGAGGCGTTTTGACATCTCCGTTGCCGATAACCGGGATGTTGACGGCTTCTTTCACTTGCTTGATGATGTTCCAGTCCGCTTTTCCTTCATACATTTGCACCCTTGTCCGTCCGTGGACGGCGACGGCCTTCCCGCCGGCGCGCTCAACGGCTTGAGCGTTTTCGACGGCGTAAATGTGCTTTTCATCCCAACCGATCCGCATTTTCACCGTGACCGGTTTTTCAACGGCATCGACGATCGCGGCAACGACATCATAAATTTTATTCGGGTCAAGCAGCCATTTCGCTCCAGCGTCGCAATTCGTAATTTTCGGCACTGGGCAACCCATGTTGATGTCGATGATATCTGCATTCGTATTTTTATCGACAAATTTCGCCGCTTTGACGAGCGTTTCTTTCTCGCCGCCGAAAATTTGCAAGCTGATCGGCTTTTCCCGTTCATCAATATATAACATGTTTAACGTCTTTTCGTTGTTGTATACGATTCCTTTGTCGCTTACCATCTCGGCGCATACAAGCCCGGCGCCGAATTCTTTGACGGTCAGGCGGAACGCGGAGTTGCATACGCCTGCCATCGGAGCGAGCACGACGCGGTTTTTAATTTCGACATCGCCAATGCGAAACATCGCAGATGCCTCCTTTCTACTTGTTCGATTCGAGTTTCGGCGGCGCCAGTTCTTCCACCGATATATTCAGCCGTTCGGCGATTTGTCCAACGAGCGAATCGGACGGCATCCGGTTCCCCCGTTCAATTTCACCAAGGATCGATACGGAAATGCCTAGTTCTTTCGCCAGTCTTTCTTGCGTATATCCTTTCAACTTTCGAAAAGCGCGAATACGTCTTCCCCATCTTTCCGCTTCCATACATGAACTCCTTTTTTGTCAGGTAGTCGGCCAATGATGTCGATTAACGGCTCGGAAAGGTTCGGTATTGCCACGTGGGAGTTGACTTCAAACAACGGGATGAGCACGAACGCCCGCTCCGCCATGCGCGGATGCGGGATCGTCAGCTGCTCTGTTTCAATATTTTCATGATTATACAGCAAAATGTCAAGGTCTAACGTCCGTGGTCCCCAGCGAATTTCCCTTTTTCTTCCAAGTTGTCGTTCGATTTGCTGGGTCACGTCAAGCAAGGCAAACGGCGACAACGTGGTCGCCACCTCGATCACCATGTTTAAAAACTTGCCTTGGTTGACATAGCCGACCGGATCGGTTTCATAAATCGATGAGCTCGATGTGATAAAAATTTCCTGATGATGATGGAGCGCTTCAATGGCAGAACGCAAATAGGAAACACGATCTCCGAGGTTGGAGCCTAAAGCGAGATATGCGATGTTTTCCATTTAACGACCCCTATCAATTTCGACTGCGACATGTTGATAATGGCCGCGAATCGGCGGATTCGGCTTCGTCACTTTGACAATGCAGCGCTCGACAACAGGAAAGGCAGCGAGCAAGTCGGCGGCGATCGCTTCAGCGACCGCCTCGATCAAGGCGAACATCCGCTCCTCAACGATCGCCCGGCAGCGCTCGTACACATCGGCGTAGTTGACGGTATACTCAAGACAATCGCTCCGCCCGGCAGGCTGCAAGTCGAGCTCCAACGTCACATCGACCAAAAATCGCTGGCCGAGGATGTTTTCTTCGCGAAACACCCCGTGGTAGCCGTAAAACTCCATGCCTTGCACATAAATTTTATCGATGACCGCTCTCTCCCTTCCCAAGCATAGCATCCATCATTTTGGCCATGCGGGCAATCGGCAATACATCATGGACTCGGACGATGTGCACCCCTTTCATGATGCCGAGACAAACGGTCGCTCCTGTTCCTTCGACCCGCTCCTCGACAGGCACGCCGAGCACATGGCCGATAAATCGTTTGCGCGACGTGCCAAGCAAAAGCGGATAGCCGAGAGCGGCAAATTCATCAAGGCGCCGCATCACCTCCAAGTTATGCTCGACCGTCTTGGCGAAGCCGATCCCCGGATCTAAAATAATGTTCTCATCTTTCACACCCGCCTCTTTGACAATGCGAATGCTTTCTTTCAAATCGGCGATCATGTCGGAAATCAAATCGCGATAGGCCATATCGCGGCGGTTGTGCATTAAAATGATCGGCGCGCCGTACGTGGCGGCGACGCGGGCCATATCAGGGTCCGCCTTGGCTCCCCAAACGTCGTTGATGATGTGCGCCCCGGCTTCCATGGCTTGCCGCGCCACTTCCGCTTTGTACGTGTCAATTGAGATCGGTACACTCACCGCCTTAGCAATCGCTTTTACCGCCGGAATGACGCGGCGCAATTCTTCATCAAGCGGCACTGGATCCGCCCCCGGACGAGTTGATTCACCGCCGATGTCAATGATGTCTGCTCCTTCCGCCACGAGCCGCTTCGCGTGCTTGACCGCGTTTTCCACGTCGTAAAACCGGCCGCCGTCGGAAAACGAATCGGGCGTGACGTTGACAATGCCCATGATCAACGTTTTTTTGTTTAAGTCAAGCTCATGCCCGCGGCATTGAAGCCGAAGAGGGCGCATCGATGTTGTCATCAGTCGTTCATCCTTTCCGCCAATTCGTTCCTCGTCCATAACCGATGGGTCAAGCGTCGGTAATGGTGCTGCAAGGCCCGGACCACCGGACCATTTTTTCCTTGGTAAACGCAATGGCCAATGCGGCAAAGGGGTACAATTTCCTGCACAGAGTTGGTGATAAATGCTTCATCAGCCTGCAACAAATGGGACAGCGGATATACCCCTTCTTCAACTGGGATGCGCAACTGCTTGAGCAAAGCAATGATGAATTGTCTTGTGATGCCGTTTAATATGCCGACAGCCGGCGCTGGCGTGTAGACGATGCCGTCTTTCACCCAAAAAATATTGGAAACGATCCCCTCCGCTACCGCACCATCTGAATTCAAAAAAATTCCTTCCGCATGAGGTCGATGTCCGAGCTCCCATTTCCCAATCATATTGTTTAAATAATGGTGCGACTTTAGTCGCTCATTGCCTTCCGGGCTGTTTCGCCTTGCCGCGAGCACCACCCCTTCTTTTCCTTCCGGAGGGACGGGCGGCGGAAGCGGCTTCATATAGACGATGACGGTCGGGTTTCGGTAACGTTCGATCGGCAAGCCGAGATCGCCGACCCCGGCCGATACATTGAAGCGCACATAAGCGTCGCGCAAGCCATTGGCCTCGAGCAACTGCTCGATGATCGCCACCGCTTCGGCGCGGCCGAACTGCCTTTCGATGTGAAGCTCAGACAGCCCTTTGTTCAATCGGGCCAAATGATCGTCAAGCAAAAAAGGGTGGCCGCTATACGTGCGGAATGTTTCAAATAAGCCGAGCCCATATAAAAAGCCGTGATCAAACGCTGATAACTGCGCTTCTTCGCGCGGAACGACCGCGCCGTTGATATACACGTACATGACTGTCACGCCTTTTTATACGTGTTGATAAAGTTTTTCAACAGTTGCATCCCATGGCTTGTCATAATCGATTCCGGGTGAAACTGCACGCCTTCCACCGGCAGCGTTTTATGGCGAATCGCCATCACTTCATCCTCTTTCGTCCAAGCCGACACGACGAAACAGTCCGGAAGCGTCTCTTTCTCGACGATAAGGGAATGGTAGCGCGTTGCCGTAAACGGGTTCGGCACGCCGCAGAAAATCGTCTCCCCATCATGGTAGACGGACGATGTTTTCCCGTGCATCAGCCTTGGAGCGCGGACAACGCGGCCGCCGAACGCCTGGGCGATGGCTTGATGCCCGAGGCAGACGCCGAAAATCGGAATTTGGCCGGCAAAGCGATCGATGACTTCCAGGCTGACCCCTGCCTCATTCGGTGTGCATGGACCGGGGGAAATCATGATAAAATCGGGATGAAGCCGCTCAATCTCGTCCACCGTAATTTCGTCGTTCCGCTTTACGAGCAGCTCTTCGCCTAAAACCCCTAAATATTGCACCAAATTGTACGTAAACGAATCATAGTTATCGATCATGACGATCATCATTCTCACCTCATGCTCGGAAATAATGCCTCTGCTTCGCTCAGCTCTTTCGCTTTCCAAAGGGCAGCCGCTTTCTTTACACATTCCTTGTACTCATGCTCTGGGTTGGAATCGATGACGATGCCCGCTCCTGCCTGTACATGCGCCAATCCGTCTTTGACGACCATCGTTCGAATGGCGATGTTTAGCTCCATGTTTCCTTGAAAATCGATCCAACCGATCGAGCCCGTGTACAAGCCGCGGCGGACCGGTTCCAACTCTTCAATAATTTCCATTGTTCGCACTTTCGGGGCGCCGGTGATCGTCCCGCCGGGAAACATGGCGCGAATGACGGAAAACGCATCGTGCTCCATCGTCATAGTGCCGGATACGTGAGAAACGATATGCATCACATGAGAATACTTTTCGACGGTCATCCATTCGTCAACTCGAACCGTCCCGTATGCACAGACGCGCCCAAGGTCATTCCGTTCAAGATCAACGAGCATGGCGTGCTCGGCCCGCTCCTTTTCACTCGCAAGCAACTTGCGAGCAATTTGTTCATCCTCTGCCGCCGTCCGACCGCGCGAACGTGTGCCGGCAATCGGCCGCGTCTCAAGACGCCATCCCCGCTTGCGGACGAGCAACTCCGGCGAGCCGCTGACGACTTGAAATTCCGGGGTATGCAAATACGCCATGTAAGGGGACGGATTCAGCATCCGCAACTGCTTGTAGACGGCAAATGGATGCGTCACCAGCGGCTGCGACTGACGCACCGATAAGTTGACTTGAAACACATCGCCCGCCGCAATATAGCGTTGCACGCGGCGAACCGCATCCATAAACCTCTCTTTTGTCATTGAAACAGACGGCGCAGCTGTCGAGGCAGCAAGCGGCCAGACCAGCGCTTCATTCCGATCCTCGAGCCACATCCGTGCATGCCGCGCAAGCCGCCGGTTTGCTTCGCTTTCCTCCCCTTCATTCGCGTAGGCAAGCAAATGAAGCTGTTCAGTTTGGTGATCATAAATCGCTACGTCGTCAAAGAGGAAAAAATACATGAGCGGCAGCCGCAAATCATCTTGCGCGAGCACCGGGAGCCGTTCCATATAGCGAACCGCATCATAGCTAATGAAACCGATCAGCCCGCCTTGGCAAGGCAACGACTCCCCCTCATCCGGCACGGCGAAACACCGAAGCCATTGCCGGAGCCCTTCGAGCGGCGAGCCATCCAGCACCGTTTCAACCCCGCGCTGCTTGATGATGAGCCGCCGCTCGTCAGCGCGGATCACTCCGATCGGGTCAAGGCCGATAATGCTGTACCTTCCCCCTTGGCCGCTCTCAAGCAACACATGATGAGGCCGGCTATAGGCCAGCTGTTCGTACTGGCGGAACCAATCCCGTCCGCGATAATCGATAGTTCGTTTCAGTCGCCTGCGCCGCTGTTCCATCCTCGTCAGCTCCTTACGATGTCCATAGTTACTTTTATTGTACAATGATTGTCCGTCTGGGTCACCATCCTCGTAAAAAAATTCGACAGGGTTGCCCCTGCCGAAAAAGTCTGCTTAGTCTTCAAATTGGTAAAGAGGCGTGCTCAAATAACGTTCGCCGTTGCTCGGGATGATGGCGAGCACTTTTTTCCCTTTGCCGAGCTCTTTCGCCACTTTCAATGCCGCATGAATCGCAGCACCGGACGAAATGCCGCCGAGAATGCCTTCCTCGCGAGCCGCGCGGCGGGCCGCCGCAAACGCTTCTTCCGTCGTTACCGTAATAACCCCATCGTAAATGCTCGTATCCAAAATATCTGGAACAAAGCCAGCGCCGATCCCTTGGATTTTGTGCGGGCCCGGTTTTCCTCCCGACAAGACTGGGGAATCGGCCGGTTCAACGGCGTAAATTTTAATGTTTGGGTAAGCTTCGCGCAACACTTTGCCTGCTCCGGTGATCGTTCCGCCCGTGCCAACGCCGGCAACAAACGCATCAAGCTGGTCGCCCATTTGCTCCACGATCTCTTTCCCGGTCGTCAAGCGATGGATTTCCGGGTTCGCCTCGTTTTTAAATTGCTGTGGCATAAAGTAGCCGTGCTCGCGGACGAGCTCTTCCGCCTTTGCGATTGCTCCGCGCATCCCTTGTGCACCCGGTGTGAGCACAAGCTCGGCTCCATACGCCCGCAGCAGGTTGCGGCGCTCCAAGCTCATCGTATCCGGCATGACTAATACCGCCTTATATCCTTTCGCCGCCGCGACCATCGCCAATCCGATCCCAGTGTTGCCGCTTGTCGGCTCAACGATCGTGTCGCCCGGCTTCAGCTTGCCCGCTTTTTCCGCCGCTTCAATCATCGCCAACGCAATCCGGTCTTTGACGCTGCTGCCCGGGTTCATAAATTCCAGTTTCAAATACACATCCGCGCTGTCTTCATCAACGATGCGGTTCAGTTTCACGGCCGGCGTATCGCCGATCAATTCGGTTATCGAGTTGACTGTGCGTGCCATTGTTCCACCTCTAATCCCCATTAATTTTATCGACTTTGTCTCCAATGTATCAACTATTGGCGTAATTGTCAATCATTTTACTGTTTTCATTCTTTTTTTGCGAGTTGTTTCAACTGTTCCAGCTCCGCTTTGTCGAAATGGTACGTTTCATTGCAAAAATGGCACGAAGCTTCCGCCTGCCCTTCTTTGTCGATGATGTCTTGGATTTCCTCGGGCCCTAGGCTGATAAGGGCATCAGCGATCCGCTCGCGCGAACAGCGGCAGACGAATGACACCGGCATCGTCTCGAGCACACGGACGCCTCCATCTCCCAACAGTTGTTCGAGCAGCTGTTCCGGGCTGAGCCCTCTTTCGATCATGCGCGACACGGGCGGAATTTGTTTCAGCCGCTCTTCAATGCGAGTGATCGTGTTCTCCTCCGTCCCGGGCATCAACTGGATAATAAATCCTCCGGCGGCTCGGATGGTATGGTCGGGATTGACGAGCACCCCGACGCCAACCGATGACGGAATTTGTTCGGACGAAGCAAAATAATACGTAAAATCATCGCCAAGCTCCCCGGAGATAAGCGGCACTTGTCCGGTGAAAAAGTCGCGCAGCCCAAGATCCTTCACAACCGTCAACATCCCATTTTTGCCGACCGCCCGTGCCACATCAAGTTTCCCATGCTCGTTCAGCTCAAAATGTACATGTGGATTCGTTACATAGCCACGCACTTCCCCTCTGGCGTTGCTGTCAACTAAAATGACGCCGATCGGGCCGCCGCCGTCAATTTTAATCGTCAACGTTTCCTCGCCTTTCAGCATCGCTCCCATCATAACACCGGCGGTCAACGCCCGGCCGAGAGCCGCTGAGGCGGTCGGCCATGTTTGGTGGCGGCGTTGCGCCTCGGCGACAGTTTCCGTCGTTCTTGCGGCATACGCTCTCACTTGTCCATTGTAAGCGAGTGCTTTTACTAAGTAGTCTCCCATCTTCATCAAGCCTTTCATCCTTTTTTCTCGGTGTTTTTCTCGTACAACAATTTTAAGCCAGTCAGCGTCAAAAACGGATCAACGACATCGATGATGTCCGATTCGCTGGCAATGAGCGGAGCCAAACCGCCAGTAGCAATCACCTTCGGCGGGATTTTGCTTTTCGCCTTCATTCGCGACACGATGCCTTCCACTTGTCCGACATAACCGTATAAAATGCCGGCTTGCATGGCGCTGACCGTATTTTTGCCGATGATATCATCCGGGCGGGCGATTTCAATGCGCGGCAATTTCGCCGCCCGCGCGAACAGAGCCTCTGTCGAGATCATAATTCCCGGGGCAATGGCCCCTCCCATATATTGTTTATGTTCATTAATATAACAATACGTCGTCGCCGTGCCAAAATCGACGATAATCAGCGGACTGCCGTACAAATGGATGCCGGCGACCGCGTTGACAATCCGGTCGGCGCCCACCTCACGCGGATTGTCATATTTGATGTCGAGCCCGGTTTTAATGCCCGGACCGACGATGAGCGGTTTGATATGGAAATATTTTAGACACATGCGTTCAAGAGCAAACATAATCGGCGGCACGACCGAGGAAATGATGATGCCTCGAATGTCGGAAAACTGCAAGCCGACATGGTTCAAGAGCGCTTTGATCATCATGCCGTATTCGTCTTCCGTTTTCGAGCGGCTTGTTTCAATGCGCCAATGATGTTTCAGTTCGTCCCCGTCATACACCCCTAACACCGTGTTTGTATTGCCGACGTCCAATACAAAAATCATCGCTTCATTCCTCGCTTTT
The DNA here is from genome assembly GCF_052906625.1 of Geobacillus sp. CCR. Classification (NCBI taxonomy): domain Bacteria; kingdom Bacillati; phylum Bacillota; class Bacilli; order Caryophanales; family Anoxybacillaceae; genus Geobacillus; species Geobacillus sp. CCR. The sequence goes on from NZ_JBREBQ010000024.1 coordinate 12,118, forward strand.
CCTCGATAAATTCCCATTCTTTATCATATCATACTTACGGGAAAAAAACTGTCCTTCTTTCCCTGGGCCGCCGGCAAAAAAAAAGATGCCTCCGAACAGAGACATCGATTACTCCTCTTTCTTTTGGATGTTGATTTTCACATCGCCGTCGCTTTTGCCGGACTCCTCGCGCCCGTTCCGGTCTTTGGGCAGCGTGCCATGTTCGAACAAATGTTTAATTTGCTCCGCATCGAGCGTCTCGACTTCCAACAGCGTGTTGGCGATCAAATCCAATTTGTCCCGATGTTGGGTCAAAATTTGTTTCGCTTTTTCATAGCACTCTTTAATGATGCGCTGAATCTCTAAGTCAATTTCATAGGCGATTTTGTCGCTGTAGTTTTGCTCGTTGTGTAAGTCACGTCCTAAAAACACTTGCCCGCTCGGTTGGCCGAATTGAAGCGGACCAAGCTTTTCGCTCATACCAAACTCCGTCACCATCCGGCGCGCGATGTTTGTCGCCCGTTGAAAATCGTTGTGGGCCCCTGTACTCACTTCATTGAACACGATTTCCTCGGCAACGCGCCCGCCGAGCAGTCCGGTGATTTTATCCATCAGTTCGGCTTTCGTCATAAAGTAGCGGTCTTCTTTCGGCAGCATGACCGCATAGCCTCCGGCTTGGCCGCGCGGCACAATCGTCACTTTATGCACCATTTCCGCATCGGCGAGCACCATGCCGATGACCGTATGCCCAGCTTCGTGAAACGCGACGATGCGCCGTTCTTTTTCCGAAATGACGCGGCTTTTTTTCGCCGGTCCGGCAATCACCCGGTCCGTCGCCTCGTCGATGTCGCTCATATCAATTTTCTTTTTGTTGCGGCGCGCTGCAACGAGCGCCGCCTCATTCAGCAAGTTTTCCAAGTCGGCGCCGGAAAATCCAGGCGTCCGCATCGCGATCGTCTTCAGGTCAACGGATTCATCGAGCGGCTTGTTGCGGGCATGCACGCGCAGCACCGCTTCGCGCCCTTTGACGTCCGGGCGGTCGACGGTAATCTGCCGGTCGAAGCGACCCGGGCGCAACAGCGCCGGGTCTAAAATGTCCGGCCGGTTGGTGGCCGCGATAATAATGATCCCTTCGTTGCCGTTAAAGCCGTCCATTTCGACAAGCAGTTGGTTGAGCGTCTGCTCACGCTCGTCATGGCCGCCGCCAAGGCCGGCGCCGCGCTGGCGGCCGACGGCGTCGATCTCATCAATGAAGATGATGCACGGGGCATTTTTTTTCGCCGTCTCAAACAAGTCGCGCACCCGCGATGCCCCGACCCCGACGAACATTTCCACGAAATCCGACCCGCTGATCGAGAAAAACGGCACGCCCGCTTCTCCGGCAACCGCGCGCGCCAACAGCGTTTTCCCGGTTCCAGGCGGCCCAACGAGCAATACCCCTTTCGGAATGCGGGCGCCAAGTTCCGCAAACTTGCGCGGATCTTTTAAAAACTCGACGATTTCCACCAACTCTTCCTTTTCCTCATCTGCCCCAGCCACATCGCGGAAGCGGACTTTCCGCTTGTCATCCGTATACAGCCGCGCCCGGCTTTTGCCGAAATTCATCACCCGGCTGCCGCCGCCCTGTGCCTGGTTCAAAAGGAAGAAGAACAAAATAAAAATAATAACAAATGGGATGATGGAAGTGAAAAACGTCACCCATCCGCTCGTTTCGTCCGCTGGCACGACTTCCACCCGCGTCCGCGCCGCCGCCGCATCGATGCGGTCAAGCACTTTGTCACTGTTCATGACGTAGGTGGAAAAGTACTGCCCTTCGCTATATGTTTTCAACTGGCCTTTGATTTCATATACGCCGCGCTCCGGCTTAATGGAAAACGACTTGACATCCCCGTTTTCCAGATGAGTGATGAACGCATCGTACGTCATCGGCTCCGTTCGCTGGTTCGTGCCGTTAAAAAAGCTGACGACGCCGATCACGACGAGGAAAATCAGCAAATAAAAGATGGTATTGCGGAAAATCCGGTTCATTTCTTGCCTCCTCCCATATGAAACACACTATACTCAATACTATCATAGAAATTTGTTTCAATACAAACAATTCGGCCGTCGCCCAGCAACCGTTCTACTTTTGGTACACTTCCGGCTTTAAGACGCCGATAAACGGGAGGTTGCGGTATTTTTCCGCGTAATCGAGCCCATAGCCGACGACGAATTCATCCGGGACGGTAAATCCGGTGTAATCGGCTTGAATGTCCGCCTTCCGTCCAGACGGCTTGTCAAGAAGCGTGACGATTTTGATCGAATTCGCCTTCCGGTAGCGAAACAAGTCGACCAAATAGCTGAGCGTCAGCCCACTGTCAATAATATCCTCAATGATCAAAATATCCCGTCCTTCGACGGAGGTGTTCAAGTCTTTGACGATTTTCACTTCGCCGGATGAAACGGTCGCATTGCCATAGCTTGATACGTCCATAAAATCCATTTCTAAATATGTATCAATATGTTTGAGCAAATCGGCCATAAACGGCATCGCCCCTTTGAGAACGCCGACAGCGAGCGGAAAACGGCCTTCATATTCTTTCGTTAACAAACCGCCGAGTTCTTTGACTTTTGCCTGAATTTCCTCTTCAGTGATCAACACTTTTTGAATATCGTCTTTCATCCCCATCTTATTTTTCCTCCTAGCTGTTCATCGCCTGATATTGCAGCAAAATATAGCGAGCTTGCCCACGGTTTTGCGCTTCGAAAGCCGATTTTTTCAAGCCAGGCACCCAAAGGATGCGACCGTCGGCATCTTCGACAATCGGCCAGCGATCCCTTTCCATCCGCGGAATTTTTGCTTCAATGAAAATTTCTTTCAATTTTTTCGTGCCTCCCGTCCCCTTGAGCACCATCCGGTCGCCGCGCCGACGCGTCCGCACGCGGAGCGGCAAGGAGACGGAAGCAGGATCCACGACGAACCAATCATTCCCGGCCTGCTTTCTTGGATAGTGTTCCCCAAATTCACTGATGATTGCATAGCCGTTTGGGAGGGGCAATAGCGCCGGAACCGGCAGTTCAAACCAATAGCCTTTCTCGCCGCTTTCTGCGTCAAAAGTAAACAAACAGCGGTCGTACGAGCGAATCACTTTGAGCCCTTTTGGCAAATCGATCATTCCGGAAGGGCGGCCGCGCTCACAAAGCATCAGTATATGGCCGATATGTACGGAAGTCAATGTCGGCGGAACGCCGCCATAAAGACGGAGAAGCAACAGCTGCAGCACCCGGCGCTGCAGCGGTCGCGGCAGCTCCAAAAATGGTCCGATGGAAAGCGCCGCATCGCGATGTTGTTTTTCCATTACTTTATTCAGCGCGTCCGCGGCTAATTCCTCCAAAAATTGCTCATCTTCCGCCATCATTTCGCTGTATTGCTGAAACCGCTCGTGCAGGCGCGGATTTTCCTGCCGCAGCAACGGGACAATATGATGGCGGAACCGGTTGCGCGTATAATCGTCTTTTTCATTGCTCGGATCGCGGCGTGGAGACAGCCCCATCTGCCGGCAATACGCTTCAATCTCCGCCCGGCTGACAGCCAAAAACGGACGGATGAGATAGCCGCCGTGAAACGGCCGTTTGACGGGGATACCAGCGTATCCTTTGCTTGTGCTGCCGCGCACAAGCCGCATTAAAATCGTCTCGACTTGATCGTCGCCATGATGGCCTACGGCGACGTACCCCGCTTGATGCTTTTCCATCAGTTCGGCAAAAAAGCGGTAGCGGCAGATCCGCGCCGCCTCTTGGGCGCCGAGACCTGCGCTGCGCTGAAAGGCCGGGACGTCGATTTGCGCAGTCTCACATAAAATACGGCGCTCCACGCAAAAACGTTTCACAAACTCCATCTCTTCTTCTGACTCCCGCCCACGAAACATATGGTCAACATGGGCCGCTATGACCTGAAGCTTCCATTCGTCGCGCAGCGACAAAAAAACGTGCAGCAACGCAAGCGAATCCGGGCCTCCGGAGACGCCAACGATGACGGCCGCTCCTTCTGAAAGCAGTTGATGCCTGTGGATAAAGGCGCGCACTTTGTCGATCATCCGAGCCAACCTCTTTGCGTTTCTTTCAGCTTCATCGTAACACGTCCGCCCTGTTTTCTCAAAAAAAATTACATCGCCAGCTGCCAATATATATAAAAGGCATAGGCGCCCAGCAATGCGGCGGCGATGACCACCGTTTCGACAATCCCTCTCGCTTGGCGGCGCCGTTTCACCTGCCGCCCCGACCGACGGCTTGGCACTGCCTTTCTTTCGTTTTCCGCCGATGTATGGCGGGAAGAGGCGGCCAATAAGTCGCGACGCATATCGGCCGCCTTTCGATATCGGCCGTCAAGCGCCTTTTGCAGCACCTCCTTGTATCGGGTTAAAAAGCGGTCCGTTTCGATGATGGACAACAGCTGCGCCCGACCGTCACCCTTTTTCTCAATCGGCCCCGGGCAGCAAGAAGAAATCATCACCATCGCCGCCGCAAACAAGTCGTAAGATGGCTCCGCTTTGCGCGATCCAAGCCCCCAATAGCCGCGGTCATACAGCTCAGTAAACTCTTTTACCGCCCTTCCTTGCAGCGTCGTCCCGCCCACATCAAGCAACCGAACCGACGGCGGCGACCCGGTAACGATCAAATTATCCGGCTTTAAATCCCCAAATACCCATCCTTCTTGATGAAGCCGATCAAGCACCGACAACAGCTGCATCACGAGCACGGGCGCCCATTCTTTTCCACGGCGGCGGATGAAAGCAGCGAAATTCTCCCCTTCAATATACTCCATCACATAAAACGGGATCGTCTCCCGCGCAAACGGGCTTTGCCAGTCATCGGCTTCCAGCAAAGAAGGCCCGAGGGCGGCTCCCTGGACCTTAGCAAAACGGCGCAATATATTCATTTCCGATGCCAATGACGCATAGTCATCGCTCAACTTGACGGCGACGCGAGTCCGGCCGTTCTCCGCCAAATAGACGACGCCGTTCGCCCCGCTGCCAAGCCGCCGCAGCAGCCGGTAGGAACGGCCGTGCCATTTCCCAGTGATGACCGTACCAGGCGGCAAATTACAAAGACGATTCTTCGATGTATGGCTCATCGCCATCGCCGATCCAGCTCCTTAACGACCGTTTACGCTCAAAATAGGCGATTGCCTCACGCAGCGCCGGTCCGGTCGGCGTCAGCCCGCCCGACGCCAATTTCGGAAAGATAGTGGACAACTCTTCAATCCTTGGCGTCCAGTCGATCATTTTTTCGGCGTGCGCCCGTTTTCCCGGGAAGATGAACACCGAAAAGCGGTTTTCGCCCATGCGCGCATTTAAGCTGAGCGATAAATCGATGAGCGCCTCTTTGACGGTCGGCAGTTTTGTTTTCATGCTCCCGCTCGTATCGATCAAAATGAGCACATCAAGGGCAACCGTTTCCCCGAGTTCATCGACGACTTCCATCACTTGGCCGCGCTTGTCCGGCGGCAAGTCCTCAAGCGAAACGTCAGAACCAAAGATTTGTTTCAACTCGCGATTGACGAGCCCTTGCAACGTCTGAGTCATCGCTTGGCGCGTCACCATTTGCACGGTTTGCGACAGCTGTTTCGCGTACACGACTTGGCTCATCCCGCCGCCAGCCGCGGCGATCGCTTCAATTTCCCGCCGTCCGTTTTCATCCATCGCACCTTGGTCCAAGATGCCGATCACGTTCACCGTAATGCCTTGCTCACGGGCTAGCGCCGCCATGGCGGCTGGGTCCTCACCATGGTTGGAGCAGCCATCGGTAATGAGCAAAATTTGCCGCAACGTTCCCTTTCGCACGTTCGTTCCCCTCCTTGGCGAATGTATTACCATCATCGCCGCAGGGGAACGTTTTTATACGCTAGCTATTGCGCCTTTTTCATATACATGTATGCCGGAATCGTCGCCCATTTCGGCGTATTGTGCCGAACTTTGGCGACAACGACGGTCATATCGTCTTCAATCTCGCCGCCGCATTGGCGGATCACTTCTTCCATGATCAAATCGGCGACTTCCTGCGGGTCGTTCGTCTTTAATTCTTGAATTTTCCGCTTCATCCAAACATCATGGTTTTCGACGTTCATCGGCCCTTCAAACACACCATCGCTCATCATAATGAGCAAGTCGCCCGATTTCAGCTGCTCGGTGACAACGTCAAATTCCACTTCTTTAATGATGCCCATCGGCAAGTTGCTCGCTTCCACTTTCATCACCTTGTCACCGCGCTTAATAAAGCTTGGCGTCGATCCGATTTTCAAAAACTTCGTCGCCGCGTTTTGCAAGTCGATGATGGCCAAATCCAGCGTCGCATACATGTCTTCTGTCGTCCGCAATGCCAAAATCGAATTGATCGATTTGATGGCAATCGACTCGTCCATTCCCGTCTGCAAAATCTTTTGCAACAGGCGCAGCGTCTCGCGGCTTTCGTCATGCGCCCGCTCCCCATTGCCCATGCCATCGCTGATGGCAACGGCGTACTTGCCGGTAGCAAGTTCAATCGTTGCATAACTGTCGCCAGAAATGAACCCCCCTCCTTTGGCGGCAAACGCGACGCCCGTTTCGACGACGAACGCTTTCGTCGAGCCGAAGGCGACGCGGCAGTAGCCGTTCGGGTAGGCGGCGCACTCTTCGCGCTTGACGACGATCGTCTCTCCCAAAATATCTGACAGCATCGGCGCAATCAGTTTTTCGCACTCACCCCGCCCTTCGCAGTAAGGAATGCTCATTTCAATATCGATATTTCCTTTTTCCAAACTGTAAATGTCGACATGGCCCACTTCGATGCCAAACTCTTGCAGCGCATGGTAAATTTGTTCTTCCTGCAAATAATGGTTTTCCTGTTCTTTCTGCATTTCTTTGGCGAAATCGTCCATCACTTGCGAAACGCCCAACAGCTGTTCAGCGACAAGCTTCCGGCTTTCGTGGATTTGCCGTTTGAGCTTGCGGTTTGCTTGATAAGCAACCATCTCTTTTTCAATCGCGTCGACGACTTTGCCGGCCTTGACGCAATACCGCTCCCACTCGCGCAGCAACTGATGGTTTTGCGACAATGTTTTTTCGTCCGCCTCGCCCATCATTTGCTTCATGTACGCATAGGTTGTACGAAAGTTGTCCGCCCAGCATTGCGTCTTCTTAAAGCACGTTTGGCACGTTTTTTCCGTGATGTCGCTCAAAAAATAGTCGACTTCACGGTCGCTGTATTCATTAGCATCCGGAAGCGGTTCGGGCGAAAAGCTTTCCGCCAGCGCCTGAAAGACGTTGGAAAACTGCGAGACGCGTTGCACCGTCATATCGCGGATTTTCCGGACGTATTGTTGTTGCTCATTTATATATTCTGCCGTGCCGGGAATGTATTTGGCGATTTTCTCCGTCAGTGAACGGGATGTACCAAAAAACAGCATAATTGCGATGCCGGATTCAAACAGCGTCGGCACAAGCTCACTCTTCCCTTCGCCGTATAAACCAAGCAACAGCGTCGCGACGAGGAGGCCGAACGCCACCCCAAGTTTTTTCCCTTCCCTCAGCAACCCGCCAAGCAGCCCGGCGAAAGCAAGCAAACTCATTTCCGACAAGTTGCCGACATTTGCCAAGCTCAGTACAAGCCCGGTGACAACGCCGACGGTGGAGCCGGTCGCCGCTCCGGCGACAAACGCGAACAACAAAACGAGGTAGCGCGACATCACATGCTCAAGCGACAAACCGTACACAGCCCAACCGATCATCCCGGTCAACATCGAGGCGAGCAAAATGATCAACGAAATGATCTCTTCCGCTCGCAACGCATGTTTATGCTTCTGCACTGTCAACAACGGGATGCTTTGCATAAAAATCAAGGTCAATACAAGCGACAGCCCGGCTTCGACGACCGCCATGGCGGCGCCGTAGACCGATCGCTCTCCGAGCCAATAATAGGAGATCAGCCATTTGGCGGAAAGAGACAGCACAAACACAACAAATGGAACGATTTTCAGTGACTCACTGATCACCCTCCGCACCCATCCGTAAATAAAGAGAAAGCCAAAAATGGAAACGCCGACAAACAGCGCCACATCAAGCGACAGCGTCAAAGCACCGGCCAACAGCGAGATCAACGCAAAAGCGGCCTTGTCGCGGCGCAGCATATAGACCGAAACGAAAAATGGCAAAGCGAACGGGGTCAGCTTCGATAAAATCAATGCTCGTCCAAGCAAAAAGCCGACAAGAAGAAGCAAAAAGCCTTGATGGATGAACAGATGACCGAGGCGCAGCTTCACATGGCGCATCCAGCGCGACACCGTTGCTTGCGTGTCATGAATCGGCACTTCCGAAATGCTGCGGCGCACCGTCCCTCTTTCTACTCTTTCCATTCCCGATCCTCTCCTTTACCTTTCTATTACCCCCTATTATATCGCTTGAATTGTCAGAAATTTGTCAAAACCACAGAGAAAAATAAAAAATCGTTCGACGTTTTCCACGGCAAAACGCGGTCAACAGGCTTGTTCCGACAGAAAGAGACAAAAAAGAAAAACGAGCATGTCGCTTGATGGCGCATGCTCGTTTGCGATGACCCGTACGGGATTCGAACCCGTGTTACCGCCGTGAAAGGGCGGTGTCTTAACCACTTGACCAACGGGCCATTTTGGATTGTTGGTGGCGGTGGAGGGGATCGAACCCCCGACCTCACGGGTATGAACCGTACGCTCTAGCCAGCTGAGCTACACCGCCGTGTGACAACAGTTTATATCATAACGGAGGAGATGACGATTGTCAATACATATAGGCGGAAAATGCAGAGGGGAAATATATCCTCTTATTCCATACAGAAACAAAAAAGCATCCATAGCGACGGATGCTTGTTTCCGAATTTGTCATCCTTCAAACAATCTTTCAGCAGCAAGTTACCCTCGTCTCGCTCCACGACCTCCCCGCTTCGACTCCGTATGACGGCGCAGCGATGCCAATCGGTCTTCACTCTCTTTTAAGAATCGGCTGATTTTTTGTTCTAAGCTGTCCGCCGCGGAGCGGTCGTTTGTCCGATGGCGCGGCCGCTGCGAAGAAGGCGTGTCTTTTGCTTTGCGAATGGACAGGCCGATTTTTCCATCTTGACCGACGTTGATGACTTTGACATACACCATATCGCCGACTTTCAGATGATCGTTGATGTCTTTGACATAGTTATCGGCTACCTCGCTAATGTGAACGAGTCCTGTGACCCCCTCCGGCAGCTCCACAAACGCCCCAAATTTCGTAATGCCCGTGACCTTGCCTTGTAACTTGCTGCCTACTTCAATCGACATAAAAAAAGTGCTCCTCCTTAAAACGCTTTAAAGATGGTGTTTTTTTTATTATAGCGAATGAAAAAAATGCGTGTCAATATGACGAATGCCCATAGAAAACGGGCATTCGCAGGCAAAATTATTTTTCCGGCAAGACGAAAATAATTTCTCCATCTTTCGATAAGTAATATTTTTTCCGCGCCAGCTCGGCGATATAGTCATCATCATGCAACTTTTTCATTTCCTCTTTCAGTTGCTTTTCCTTCCGTTCAAGCTCCGCAAGCTGCTCTTTCAGCTTTTGCTGTTCCGCCGTTTTTGCATCGATCGCCTTCGCTTGCGAGTGCAAGGTGTAGACAAGAGCGGAGGCGAATATCGCAAACAACAACGACCAGACAACCAAACGGACAGCGACAACCCGCCGTCTTCTCGCCGCCTTCTGCTTTTTCTCCTCATGCTCCGCTATGTACGTCGACGACAGCTTCGTCACATTCGTTCTCCGGGGCACGTTCATCGCGTTTACACCTCTTTTACTCGCGCCATTTCGCAAACCACATGCTTATTTTCTCTTTTGTATTCTTGATTTGTCCAGCAAATCCTTTTAAACGTCGAAAAAATTTTTCCACCCCGGCTCGTCTTTGCGGCGGCACCCGCCGCCAAATCATGATGCCCGTCCAACGCAGCGGAGCAAGCAAAAGGCGGATCATCTTCCAAACAGCCAGCAGCACAAACCGAACGATCCACAACAAAAGCCGCCAAGCGAACAATAGAAGTGCCAGCGCCATTTGCCCAAGGAGGATGAGCGGGCGCATGACCATGAGGCGGAACAGCTGAACGAGCGTCTGTCCGAGTCTTACCGCCAGCCCAATGAACCACTCGAGCACCCGAACATAAAAGGAGCGGAGCAAGCTTTGATAAGCGGCATATCCGCATAAAAGCGCGAGAAACAAATAAAAGCGAAGCTCGCCTTCATTGACGAAAAGAAGCACATAAAACACGATGAGCGCCTGCACCGCCCAAAACAGCACGTCATTCACAAAGACGAGCCAGTGCGCCCGCTCATGCCGTTTCAACATCCGGCTGTACGTATCCCACGCCAGGCCAAGCCAGCCGCCCATGCCAATCATCGCCAGCATGGTGTACAGCTGTATGCTGACATTCATTTGAACAACTTGCTAAAGAATCCTTTAGCCTTCTCCTGATGGTCATCTAAATAAACGAGGTCGAAAATGCGCCCTTTAATCGAAACAACGCCTTTGTCGACATCTAAGTTTTTCATCTGCAAGTTTTGCCCGCGGATGGCCAAAAAGCCCATGACCGTCTCAAGCAAAAACTCCTCGTTGTCAAAGCTCTCGACTTGTTTCACCCCGGTGATGTCAAGAAGGCGCCGGCCGCGCATGATCACATCATGTTCCTGGACCGGACCTTTGTTCGTGCTTCCGCCAAATTCATCGTGTCGACTCATGTTCATCCCCCGCATTTCCATTTAGTATAGAAAGCCGGCAAGGCCAACCGCCTTTTCTCATCCGTTGTTTGTACCATATGTATGTCAGCGGGGGATGGTTTAGAACAAGCCTGCAGGACAAATTAGACGTCGTCTTGTTCCGGCGCCGGGGTGGTCCGTTCTTCGCGGATCAATTCGTACAGCCCGGTTGCCTCCTCTTTTTTCGTTGTTTCTTTTAGATCCGTCACTTTTACCGTTACCCGCTTTTGCCCAAATTGAATCGTCAATTCATCGCCGACTTTCACATCGGAGCTCGCTTTGGCGACATGGCCGTTGATCCACACTCTCCCTTGATCGGCGATTTCCTTCGCCAACGTGCGGCGTTTGATGAGGCGGGACACTTTTAAAAATTTATCAAGGCGCATTGCATGATCCCCCTTACCGTTCGTTTTCTTTGGCTTCTTCCCAAAAACGATCGAGTTCGGCAAGCGAAAACGAGGTGATCGACCGGCCGCTTTTTCGCACTTGTTCCTCGATATAAGCGAAACGGCGGGCAAATTTGTCGTTGGCCATTTGCAACGCTTCTTCCGGTTGAATCCCGTAATAACGGGCAAGGTTGATGAGCGCGAACAATAGATCGCCAAACTCGCCGACAAGCCGATCGCGACGGCCGCCGGACGTTTCGGCTCGAAACTCGGCCATTTCTTCTTCGACTTTTTGCCATATCGGCGCGGCATCATCCCAGTCAAACCCGACTTTCGCCGCTCGTTTCTGCAGCTCGTACGCCCGCATCGTCCCCGGCAGACTTTTCGGAATGTCGGCAAGAATCGATTCCGAAAGCCCGCCTCCTTTTTCTTTCTCCTTGATCTTCTCCCAGTTGGCAACGACTTGTTCGGCCGTCTCGGCCGTGACATCGCCAAACACATGCGGGTGGCGTCGGATCATTTTCGCCGTCAGCGTGCGGATGACGTCGTCGATCGAAAACAACCCTCGGTCGGCGCCGATTTGCGCATGGAGCATTACTTGCAGCAATACGTCGCCGAGCTCCTCGACCATATGATCATCGTCACCCTCGTCAATCGCCTCGAGCAGCTCATACGCCTCCTCAAGCAAATAGCGCTTCAGCGACGCATGCGTCTGCTTCCGATCCCATGGACAGCCGTTCGGCCCTCTCAGCGTGGCGATGACGCGGCGCAGCGTCTCAAACCGGTGGTAAAGCAACGGCTCGTCCTTCACCGGCGGCACGTAGACGCTTGTCAAGTTGTCAAGCCCCGTCTCGCGGTCCAACTCATAAAGCGGCACGCGCTTTACTTGCTCGTCCTTCGTGCCTGCCGCGGTGACAATGTAGATCGGGTAATCGTCGGGAAGCTGCTCCATCAAAGAAAGCTTCACGTTCGAGGCCACAAACGAATCGTACACTTGACAAAAAACAGCATGCAGTGAAGGCGACCATTCTTCTCCTCGAAAAGTCGTCGCATCAAGCAACTGAAACCCTTCAATTGGATCGATGCGCACCGCCGTAAACAGCGCATCCAAAAAGCTTTGACCACCTTCGATAACGATTCGGCAGACGCCGCGCCGCTCAGCTTCGAAAAGAAGCTGCACCGTCCGCTCGGCAACAAGCGGATGGCCGGGAACAGCGTAAAACACATCGCCGCGCTTCGCCTGTTCCGTCAATTGATCAACGATGTCAGCGTACACATCAGCAAACTGCTCGTGTTTTTCATACACTTCATCAAATGACGTAAACGCAATCCCTTCCTCCGTAAGCCATTTGACCACCGGGTGTTCTTTCGTCCGCAAAAAGAGCGGATGCGCCCGCTTTAGCTTTCGGTACACACCGATCGGCAGCTGTTTTACATCTCCGGCGCCGAGGCCGAACACATAAATCGTATTCATCGCCGATCACCTGCCTCCTAATCGTAGACGGAATTTATTAGCCAATGGGAGAGCTGCCAACTCCTGTTCAGAAAAAACATGTCCTTTCACAATACACGCAAGGTAAACGACAGCACCGATGGCAACGCCGCCAAGCGCCTCGGCAGCCGCCCATAGCCGCCCCTCGCTCGAGCTGTCCATCAGCCACCTATACCCATGCAAGACGACGGCCATCATAGCGGCCGCTTTCACGGTTGGGTACATGTATTTCCGGCCCGCCGTCCGATATTCACGCGGCAAAAAGGCGCATAAAAAGCCTGCCATGAGCGCATAAGCACCCGTCGTCGCCGCGGCGGCGCCAAGCGCTCCAAACCGCGGAGCAAGCCAATGCATAAGCGCGGCCTTCCCCGCCACTGCCAACGCCACGCCGGCAGCGGCCGTCCATTCCCTCCCCATTCCTTGCAATAATGCAGAGGCGGTCAACGCGATCGTAGTAAAAAAGACAGAGGAGGACAAGACGGCGAGAACCGACGAACCGTAGTCATTCTCGAACAACATCGCATTGATCGGTCGAATGAGGCAAATGAGCCCTAACGAAGCACCAAGCCCAATGACAACGGCAAGCCGGATGGACAGCGCTCCATAGGCGAAAACGGCACCTTGGCGGCGCGCTCCGGAAAGAAGTGGAACAAGCGCCAATGAAAACGACGTGCCGACGACCGTGCCGAGCTGAATGAGCGGCTGACCGCGGTCGTACACTCCTTTTAGCCGCTGCACCTCATCGAGCCTTGCCCCCGCTTCCTGTAGAAGCGGAACGAATAAAAATGAATCGACGAGTGGAATCAGCGTCAACGCCATATTCGTCAAGCAAATGACCGTCCCCGCCGTCAATAAACGCCGGCCCACCTGTCGATCCCAAGCTGGCGGCGTGCGGCCCGACGTTTTTAGCCGCCGACGCCGGGACAGGAAGAAAAGCAAAATGAAAAGCGCCGCCGCCATGCCTACTAGCGTCCCTGCGACCGCTGCCATGCCGCAAGCATAGACGTCGGCGCCGCGCTGCACCGCTCCATACGACAGCCCTAAAATCGCCGTCACCCGGACGAATTGCTCGCCAACTTGGGACGCCGCTGTCGGCGTCATATCATGCCGCCCTTGGAAATAGCCACGCAACAATGCGATGGGCGGAAACAGCAAAAACGAAAATGAAAGCAAGCGCACGAGCGGCGTAAGCCGTCCATCGCCCATCGCCGAGGCAATCACCCCCGCCCCTAGATACAGCGAAGCAAACAGGATGACGCCAAGGACGCTTAACACCAACAAGGCGACGCGCACACTAGCGGCAGCGCCCGCTTCATCCTGTCCCGCCAACCGCTCGGCGACAAGCTTCGAGACGGCAACCGGGTAGCCGGTCAGCGAGAGTGCGACGACGATGCCATAAATCGGGTACACTTGTTGGTAAATATAAAAACCAATGTCCCCGACCATATTTTGATACGGAACACGGTACAAAGCGCTTAATAGTTTCGCGGCCAAAGCGGCGGCCGTTAAGATCGCCGCCCCTTTCCATACGTTTCCCATCCAGTTTCTCCCCTCGCATAGACAACCCACTCAACCTAGACGCCGGAGGGCGATAGAAGCCGCCAAGCGCCATTATGGCTACGCTCGATATTATAGCGCAACTTCCGCCTGTTGGACAAAGGTGATGGTCAACTCGCACGGCTTCATGCGCTGTTCCGCAAGCCAAGCGGACGAAAAAGCAGGATGTGGAAGCGATTCCGGGATTCAAGGCATCTCGCCCCCATTTGCCGGGCGGAAAAAAAGGCAGCCTGTGAAGCTGCCTTGTTGTTTCGCCTATTGTTCCATTTGTCGAGCCAAAAAGCTGGCGGCTGTTTCTACTGCTTTATGCTCCACTTCACCAAGCGTTTTCTCGCGCGATAAAATGATGACTGCTCCGATCGGATCGCCGTTGGCGACAATCGGGCCGATCGTATACGACTTCAACGTTTCCGTCATCCCGTCAACGAGCTCGACTTCCCCTTCCTCCGTATGGAGGATGGAATTGCGGTCTTCCATGGCTTTTTCCACCAACGGGCTGACGCTTTTGTTCATATACTCTTTTTTCGAAACGCCGGCGACAGCGATGTATACATCGCGGTCGCAAATGAGCACAGGCTGGCCGAGGCTGTCAAACAGCGCTTCGGCGTACTCTTTGGCAAAGTCGCCTAATTCACTGATCGGCGAATATTTTTTCAAAATGACTTCTCCATCGCGGTCAACAAATATTTCGAGCGGATCTCCTTCGCGAATGCGCAACGTTCTGCGAATTTCCTTCGGAATGACAACTCTCCCTAAATCATCAATGCGACGAACAATACCGGTTGCTTTCATGCCTTGTATACCCTCACTTTCATCTAGGATTTGAAGGATACTCCGATGAACCCTTTCAATGGGGAATTCACCATTGTTGTCATTAGTATCCTTCACAATCCACGTTCTATACGTGATGAAAGTGATTTTGGCCATTTTAGATAAAATTGCCCATCCTTCATTATCGCCACATGCAGGAAACGATAAACATCATAAAACTTTTTCTTGATTATGCCGTCACCGACTTCTCATTTTCCACCCCAGACAGCCGCCGCAGCGTCTCCTCTAAAATCATCAGCCACTCGTGCGGCTTCATTTCCTTGATATAGAGCACAATTTTCAGCTTCGCTCCGTCCATGCCAAACCCGAATAAGCGGCCATGCCGGCGTCCGATGTCAGATAGACGCTGGATTTCCACCGTTTTCGATGCCTGTTCAGTAAACAAGATGTCAATTTGCTGCTTATGTTGCTTCATCGATTCGACGCCAAGCTGCTTGGCCAACACCTTCAACTCAGCAATTTGGAACAAATACGCAACTTCATCTGGATAATCGCCGAAGCGGTCGACCATTTCCTCACGCAGCGCCTCAACGTCTTCGAGCGTCTCCACTGCCTTAAATCGCTTGTACATCTCGATCTTTTGCAACTCGTCTGCAATGTATGTGCTCGGAATATAGGCGTCGACTTCGACATCGATGACGACATCCGGCCGCTCGTCTTCTCGCTTGATGCCGCGCCGTTTCTCGATCGCTTCTTTCAACATTTGCGAATACAAATCGAATCCGACCGAGTCGATAAAGCCGTGCTGTTCGGCGCCGAGAATGTTGCCCGCGCCGCGGATCGACAAATCGCGCATGGCAATTTTAAAACCAGAGCCGAGCTCGGTAAACTCTTTAATGGCTTGCAGCCGCTTTTCTGCCGCTTCATTGAGCACTTTATCTTTCCGATAGGTGAAATACGCATAAGCGACGCGGTTGGAGCGGCCGACGCGCCCGCGCAGCTGATACAGCTGCGACAATCCCATCCGGTCGGCGTCATAGACGATAAGCGTGTTGACATTCGGAATATCGATGCCCGTTTCAATGATCGTCGTCGTCACCAGCACATCGTATTGCCCTTCCAAAAACGCCAAAATCGTCGATTCGAGCTCCGTTTCCGACATGCGACCATGCACGTAAGTGACGCGCGCTTCCGGGACAAGCTGTGCGATTTCTTCCGCTTTCAAGTCGATATCTTCAATATGGTTGTAAAGGAAAAACACCTGCCCGTCGCGGGCGAGCTCACGTTCAATCGCCTCTTTGACGAGTTCGGGCGTATATTCCATGACATACGTTTGCACCGGGAATCGGTTTTCAGGCGGCGTCTCGATGATCGACAAATCGCGCACGCCGATCATCGACATATGCAACGTACGCGGAATCGGCGTCGCCGTTAAGGTGAGCACGTCGATGTTCGCCTTCAGCTGCTTAATTTTTTCTTTATGCGCCACGCCAAACCGTTGCTCCTCGTCGATAATGAGCAAGCCTAAATCTTTAAACTTCACGTCTTTCGACAGCAGCCGATGCGTTCCAATGACCATATCGATCGTCCCATCTTTTAGCCCTTTGATGATCTCGGCTTGTTGCTTTTTCGTCCGGAAGCGGTTCAACAGTCCGACGTTGATTGGGAACCCTTGAAACCGTTCGCGCACCGTTTCGTAATGCTGTTGGGCCAAAATCGTGGTCGGCACAAGAAAGGCCACTTGTTTGCCGTCCATAATGGCTTTAAACGCCGCCCGCAACGCCACTTCCGTCTTCCCGTAGCCGACGTCGCCGCAAAGGAGGCGGTCCATCGGTTTGTCGCTCTCCATATCACGCTTAATTTCCTCAATCGACCGAAGCTGATCTTCCGTCTCTTGATACGGAAACGCCGCTTCAAATTCGCGCTGCATCTCGGTGTCCGGCGAAAACGCATATCCTTTGCTTGCCTCACGCTCGGCGTACAGCTTGATTAAATCTTCAGCAATATCCTGGACGGATGATTCCACTTTCTTTTTGACCTTTTTCCATTCCGAACCGCCTAGTTTGTAAATTTTTGGTTCTTTTCCTTCCGAGCCGACGTATTTTTGCACTTGATCCATTTGGTCGACCGGAACATACAGCGTATCGCCGCCTTGGTACTGGATATGAATATAGTCTTTATGCACCCCGTTGATTTCTAACGTCTCGATGCCTAAATATTTCCCGATGCCATGGTTGACATGGACGACGTAGTCGCCGACTTGCAATTCGGCGTAGCTTTTGATCCGCTCGGCGTTGGACAGCTTTTGCCGGCGCACCGGGCGTTTGACCCGTTTTTTGAACAACTCTTCTTCTGTGATGACGGCAATTTTTTGCAACGGCAATTCAAACCCGGTATTTAAATCTCCTTCAAGGAGCTGGCATTTGCCATGCAGCAAAGCCGCATCGCGCGCGAGCGGCAGCGCGTCAATCTCATAATCTTGAAGCAATGATTGCAGCTTTTTCACCCGCTCTGCATTCGGCGCCAAAAAGACGACCGCATAGTTTGCCTTTTTCCACCGCTCGACTTCGGATTGAAGAAGCGCCATTTGCCCATGGAAGTTTTGCATTTGTTTGCACGTAATATTGACGACGTTTTGTGGGTGGGCATACGGAACATGGCGCAAAAACAACGATAAGTATACCCGCTGGAATCGATGTTTTTGCAATAATTCAGAAAACGAATGCGAAAGCGGCACGCCATGAATCATTTTCCCACTGTCAAGCAAACTCGTATACCATTCCGCCTCTTCGCGGTCCAACCGTTCCGCCGCCTCTTGCAGCCGGCTCATTTCATCCATGAGCAGCACGCCGTCTTCTGGCAGGTAATCTAGCAAACTCGCAACCTTTTCATAAAAAAGGGACATATATTTATATTGTTGCTCGATTTCCTGCCCCTCGCGCAATTGCTCAAGCTCAGCGTGAATATGTTCATACATCCGCTGTTTGGCGGCCTCATCTTTCATCGTCTCCAAACTCGACGCAAGTCCCGCTTCAATCCGCTCGATTCCTCGGCGCCGCGTCTCACCATCGAGAATGATTTCATCGGCCGGCCCGATCATGATGCGCTCGATTTGCCCTTGCGAACGTTGGTCGTCAGGGGTGAACGTCCGAATCGATTCGATTTCCGTATCAAACAGCTCGATGCGGTACGGAAGCTCAGCGGTCAATGGATAAATGTCGATGATGCCGCCGCGGACGCTGAACTCTCCGGGGGCGGAAACGGTGCCGACCCGTTTGTACCCCATTTGCACAAACTTCTGTTTACAACGTTCTACATCGAACTCTTGTCCAACGGAGAAGGTGAACAAATACTGCTTCCAAAGCGACGGCGGCGGCAACAAACGCCGCAAGCCGGCGACCGGGCAGACGACGACTCCTTTTCCGCCTTGCGCCCAATGGTTCATAATCTCTAGGCGCTGTGCCTTCAGCTCCGGGCTGGCGACCGCCATCTCAGCGGCGATCACTTCGTTCACTGAATAAAGGAACACGTCTTCCGGCCCGAGCAACGAAACGAGATCGTCATACATTTTTTGCGCCTGAAACAAATTGTGAGAGACGACTAACAGCGGCCGGCCTGTCTCCTTGTAAAGCGTGGAAATAAAAACAGACCGGGCCGATCCGGACAGCCCGGCGACAAGCTGTTCCTTCAAACGGACATGGAGCCCCTCGATGATCGTACGGACATCTTGGTTTTCAGCTAAATAGCGATGCAACGAAAGCACCCCTATTCTCCCTCCTCTCAACGCCAGTTTCTTTCCGTTTCATTGGCCTGGCGCAAACACAAAAACGCTTTGGTCGCCCAAAGCCGCCCTTAATGGATGAATTTTTCGTATTGATGCCATTCTGGGTTTCGCGCCAGCGCCTCTTGACAGTCTTCGCAAATCGTTTTCACATGAATGTCACCGTTCGGTTCATACGAAATCATCTCGAGCCGTTCCTCTTCCGTTAAGTGGTGGAATCCCAGTTTCTCGCTGTATATCGGCATTTGCTCAATCGTTCCGACTTTTGCACCGCAATGGCGGCAATAGTAATGTAGCGCCATTCAAGCCAACCTCCTCACTGGGCACCGGGCTGTTCCGCCCACAAGGCAGGCGAAGCCGACGCTTCGGCCGCCTCCCGTACTCACATTGTGCACCAGTTCAGAGGAAAATATTCACTCGTTAAAATCATTCATCACTTGAATAAATGGCGCCTTCACCGCCTGTTCACACGCATCGGCAGCCCGCAGCACCGCTTTGTCCACCGCCGGTTTCTCCTCTTCCGTAAAGCGGCTGAGCACGTAATCCGCAACCGGTTGCCCGTTCGTTGGCCGACCGATGCCAATGCGAATGCGCTTAAACTGCTCGGTGCCAAGGTGGTGAATGAGCGATTTGACGCCATTATGGCCGCCGGAGCTTCCTTTCAGACGAAGGCGGATTTTTCCCGACGGGAGATCGAGGTCATCGTAAATGACGATGACATCATCGATGGCAATGTCGTAGTAATCCATAAGTGGGCGAACACATTCCCCTGATAAATTCATATATGTCAACGGTTTGCATAATGCCACTTTTTCGCCAGAAACGGACGCCGTTCCGAACAAGCCGCGAAATTTAGCGGTTTTTAACGATACATTCCAGCGCTTCGCCAGTTCGTCGATGACGAAAAAGCCGACATTGTGCCTTGTTTGCTCATACTCCTTGCCCGGATTGCCGAGCCCGACAAACAGCTTCAATCCTCGCGCTCCTCTCTTTGCATGATACTACAAAAGACGTAACCGAAACGGTTACGTCTGTCACTCTTCTGGCGTCGTTTCTCTTCCTTCCGCAGCGTCAGGCTGCCCTGCCTCTTGCTGTTCGCCGCTATCGATTTCTTCCTCTTGTTGCGGCGGCAAGATCGTGGCGATCACTTCGGAAGGTTCATGATTGATTTCAAATTTGCCGTCCGTTTGCACGTCGCCAACGGTGACGGTATCACCGACTTGCAGTCCGGAAATGTCCACTTCGATCACTGGAGGAATGTTCGCCGGCAGGACGCGGATGGACAGCTCATGCAAGTTTTGCTGCAACACGCCGCCATCCTTCACGCCAGGCGCCTCGCCTACTAAGCGAACTTCAACGTCAATATCAACTTCTGTCGATAGATCAACCGCTTGAAAATCGGCGTGAAGCAACTCGCCACGCAACGGATCGCGCTGCATCTCGCGCAGCAACACCGAGTAGTCCTCGCCGCCGACTTTCAGCGTCAGCAAGCTTGTGCGTCCGCCTTCACGAAGCACTTTTTCCAGTTCAGCGGCGCTGACGAAAATCATTTTGTTTTCGACTTTTTTGCCGTACAAAATCGCTGGAATGCCGCCTTGCGAACGAATACGCCGCAATGTCGAACGTTTTTTGTCTGTGCGTTCTTTCGCTTCCAACACAATCTCCATGTTTCTTCACCTTCCTGAATTAGAATCTATTGACTACTTTATCCTAAAACAAGAAGGGCTAAACATGTTTTCTTGCGTTAGTCGAACAGGACGCTGACAGACTTCATTTCATACACGCGCGTAATCGCTTCAGCAATAAGCGGAGCCACCGACAGCTCTACAATTTTATCAATTTTTTTCTCTTCTGGCAAGGCAATTGAATTGGTGACGACCAGTTCCTTAATTTTGGAACTTTGAATGCGCTCGATCGCTGGACCAGACAGCACCGGATGGGTGCAGCACGCGTACACTTCCTTCGCTCCGCTTTCCGCTAGAGCGTTGGCCGCGAGTGTAATCGTGCCGGCCGTATCGATAATGTCATCAATCAAAATGGCCGTTTTCCCCGCCACTTGCCCGACAATGTTCATCACTTCCGCCACGTTCGGCTTCGGCCGGCGCTTATCGATAATGGCAATCGGCGCTTTCAAGCGGTCGGCGAGCTTGCGCGCCCTTGTGACACCCCCATGGTCCGGAGAGACGACGACAATATCTTCCAATTGTTTGCTTTTGAAATAATCCGCCAAAATGGGCACACCCATCAAATGATCGATTGGAATATCGAAAAATCCTTGAATTTGGGGGGCATGCAAATCAAGCGTGATGACGCGCGACGCTCCGGCCGTCTCGAGCAAGTTGGCGACCAGCTTCGCTGTAATCGGTTCGCGCGAACGCGCTTTCCGGTCTTGACGGGCATAGCCGTAATACGGCATCACGATATTGATCGTGCGGGCCGAGGCGCGCTTTAACGCGTCGATCATGATAAGCAACTCCATCAAATGCTCATTGACCGGCACGCTCGTCGATTGAATGACGAACACATCGTCGCCGCGGATGCTTTCTTCAATGTTGATTTGAATTTCCCCGTCGCTGAAACGGGAAACGGAACATTTGCCAAGCTCGATTCCCATGACTTCTGCAATTTCCTTCGCCAACTTCATGTTCGAGTTCAGAGCGAACAATTTTAATTGATGCTGACAGTCAGACATGATAGACCTCCGCTAAGATTTTTTCTTGCCTGGCAGGCGATCGACATAATTTTCTTTATTGACTTGCCGGGCGCGGGCAATGGCGAGCGCGCGACCGGGGACGTCATTCGTGATCGTCGATCCGGCGGCGACGTAAGCGCCTTGTCCTACCGTAACCGGTGCAATCAAATTGACATTGCAACCGATAAACGCCCCATTTTCGATTTTGGTCATATGCTTATTCACGCCGTCGTAGTTGACCGTAATCGACCCGCAGCCAAGATTGACATCGGCGCCGACTTCAGCATCGCCGATATAACTCAAATGCGGCGCCTTGCTTCCTTTGCCGAACGTCGATTTTTTCACCTCGACGAAATTGCCGATCCGCACCTCATCGTCGATTTTTGACAGCGGTCGAATATGGGCGAACGGGCCGATCGTCACATCCGAACCAATCTCGCTGTCATGGGCGACCGAATGGCGAATCGATGTGCGATGGCCGATATAGCAATTTTTAATTTCCGAATTTGGTCCAATGACGCAGTCTTCACCGATCACCGTCTCGCCTTCAATCACCGTGCCGGGGTAAATGACCGTGTCGCGTCCGATCATCGCCTCGGCGGAAATATAAGTGGAAGCCGGATCGATGATCGTGACCCCGTTTTTCATATGCTGACGGCAAATTCGAGCACGCATGATCCGCTCCGCTTCGGCGAGGGCGATGCGGTCGTTTACGCCGATCGTTTCCTCAAACGACGGCGCCTGATAGGCGGATACAACGCCGCCGTCGGCTTTGATAATTTCAATCACATCCGTTAAATAATATTCACCTTGAGCGTTGTGGTTGGTCACTTTTGTAAGCGCTTGAAACAATGTCTGGTTGTCAAAGCAATAGATTCCCGTGTTAATCTCGCGAATGTTCCGCTCTTGCTCGCTCGCATCCTTATGTTCGACAATTTTCTCGACATGGCCAGCCTGGTTGCGGACAATGCGGCCATATCCGGACGGATCATCAGCGATGGCCGTCAATACGGTCGCCTTCGCCTTGGCGGCCATATGATGCTCGACGAGCGTCTCCATCGTCTCAGCGGTGATGAGCGGCGTATCCCCACAGACGACAATCGTCACTCCTTCAAGGCCGCGCAAATGCGGAGCCGCCTGCATTACTGCATGCGCCGTCCCGAGTTGCTCCTCCTGCAGGGCATATTCACACTGAGAGCCGAGCTGTTCTTTCACTTGTTCCGCCCCAAATCCCACTACCGCAATCGTTTTTTCCACCCCAAGCTTCGACACTTGGTCGATGACGTGCTGAACCATTGGCTTGCCGCAAACGGGATGAAGCACTTTATACCACTTTGATTTCATCCTCGTCCCTTGTCCGGCCGCCAAAATGACCGCATATCGCTTCATGTGAAAGGCCTCCAATTACCCTTTTATCCATAATTGAATATATATGAATCAGTGGCACTTTTCAAGGAAACAATGCGGTTGCCAAAAAAATAGAGAGCTTGGTGAATTTCACCTAAGCTCCCTTTCATATGTTTACGAAGCGCCAGCTTCTTCAAGTTCTTCTTCCAACTTCCCGAGGCGGTGATATTCAGCGAGGATCGCCTCCTGGATTTTCCCGCGCGTGGCGGAATTGATCGGATGAGCGATATCACGGAACTCCCCATCTGGTGTGCGCTTGCTCGGCATCGCGACGAACAGCCCATTGTTTCCGTCGATGACGCGGATGTCATGGACGACGAACTCGTTGTCCAACGTAATGGAGGCGATCGCTTTCATCCGTCCTTCGGTATTGACGCGGCGTAATCTTACGTCTGTCACTTCCATTTTGCTCACCACCTTTTCCCCTATATGAGACTCGATGTAATTAATTCCACGTGCTCGAGTCATTTCCTTCTTTTTTCGAAAAATTTTTTATAAATTTTTATGTAGGGAAAAAGTGGGGCTAATCATTACGGAACGAGGGCAACGACTTCAATTTCGACAAGGACA
Source organism: Geobacillus sp. CCR (assembly GCF_052906625.1). NCBI lineage: Bacteria > Bacillati > Bacillota > Bacilli > Caryophanales > Anoxybacillaceae > Geobacillus > Geobacillus sp. CCR. The sequence goes on from NZ_JBREBQ010000024.1 coordinate 35,510, forward strand.
TCTTTCGGCAGCCGGGCTACTTCCACGCACGAGCGCGCCGGCTTATGGTTCGGGAAGTATTGGCTGTACACTTCATTCATGGCCGCGAAATCATCCATATTTTTCAGAAATACGGTCGTTTTCACCACCGTATCGAGCGAAGCGCCGGCCGCTTCCAATACGGCCTTCAAGTTTTGGAACACTTGATGCGTCTGCGCTTGAATGTCGCCTTTCACCAATTCCCCTTCTGGAGTGAGCGGGATTTGCCCCGAGCTGTAAAACATGTTGTTGACGATGATCCCTTGCGAATATGGGCCGATCGCTTGCGGCGCCTTCGTTGTCTCTACCTTTCTCATGAGCCAGTCTCCTTTCTTGATTTTTATGTCAAGCAGCGAGTGCTATAAAAACGCTTTGTAATTGCCTTCTTTGACAGCGATCCGCTTTTCTTTTACGTCGACCTCGGACAGTTTGACGAGTGAAATGTATTCGTCGACCAACCGTTCTTTCGCCTCCTCCGACTCGACGAGCACGCCAATGCCGGAGACATTGCCGTTAAACTCCTGCAGCAAACTGATCATGCCGTTGATTGTACCCCCCGCCTTCATAAAATCGTCGACGATGAGCACATTGGCTCCTTCCGCTAAGCTGCGCTTCGATAGGACCATCGTTTGGATGCGTTTGGACGAGCCGGATACGTAATTGATGCTCACCATCGGTCCTTCTGTCACTTTATTGTCATGGCGGACGATGACAACGGGCACATACAAAAAGTTGGCGATGGCATACGCGAACGGAATCCCATTGGTGGCGATCGTCATGACGACATCCACCGGACGGTCGGCAAACATCGACGCATAAAGGCGGCCGATTTTGTTCATAATACGGGGATCGCCAAGAATGTCGGTCATATACAAATATCCGCCGGGAAGAAGCCGATCCGGACGCGACAGTTGTTCACACAAATACGCAACCACTTCTTCCGCTTCCTCAGCAGCCATTTTTGGAATGTATTGCACGCCACCGGCAGCGCCGGGCAGCGTCCGAACGGTTCCGATTCCTTGCTGCTCGAACGTCTGCTTAATGATGGCCAAATCTTCGCTGATCGACGATTTGGCCGATTCGTACCGCTCGGCAAAAAATGTAAGCGGAATGAGCTGATGTGGCCGTTCAAGAAGATAATGCGTCATATCAACTAAACGGCCGCTTCGCCTTAGCTTCATAGCCGACCTCCTGAAACCGAATATTATAAATATATTTTAACAAAAATGTACGTGTTTAATCAAGAGAATGTCGTTCTCCTAACATTCTCACCGCAAACACTTGGTCACAAAAGCCGCGCAACCCATTGTATACCCGCTGCATTCTCGAATCGTGCTCGATCAGTCCAAACACGGTCGGCCCGCTGCCGCTCATCAGCACCGCATCAGCGCCAAACCGCTTCATTTGTTCTTTAATATGCGCGACTTCCGGATATTTTTTCAACGTCACTTCCTCAAGAACATTGCCGACCAACCGGCAGATCGCCGCATAATCTTGCCGCTCGATCGCTCTCACCATCGCATCGACGTCTGGATGGCTGACACGCTCAAGTTCCAAGTTTCGGTACACTTCCGCCGTCGATACACCGATCGGGGGCTTGGCCAGCACAACCCAGCACGGCGGCGGCGAAGCGATCGGAGTGATGATTTCCCCGCGCCCCGTCGCCAAGGCGGTTCCGCCGTAGACGCAAAAAGCGACATCTGATCCGATTTTCGCCCCGAGCTCTGCCAGTTCATCCATCGTTAATCCAAGTTGCCAAAGCTTGTTCAACCCACGCAGCGTCGCCGCCGCATCGCTGCTTCCTCCCGCCAATCCGGCGGCCACCGGAATATGCTTCGTAATCGAAATGGCCACCCCTTGGCGGATCGAAAACGTCTCTTTAAGAAGCTTAGCCGCCTGATACGCCAAGTTGCGGCAATCATCCGGCACAAAGCGGTTTTGCGAAACGATGCGGATCGCATCTTCCTCCGGCAACGCGACAAGCTCAATGCGATCGGCCAAATCGATCGTCGTCATCACCATTTTCACTTCATGGTAACCATCCGGGCGCTTATAAAGAACGTCGAGTGACAAATTGATTTTCGCCGGCGCTTTTATCGACAACCTCACTCATCCTCACCTGCTTCCACGCGCAATCATGAATAAGCGGATTGGCATCCATCGGCTGCTTTCCGTCTCCGCCGTCTTTGCCCCGTCTCATCCGCCTTTCTTTCGTCAACCCATTTTATCATATTACCATGTTCTGGCGACGACGCCAAACAATATATGTATGCAAAAAAGGGCGCCCCGTTCGGGACACCCTCGCCGCAACACGCCCCGCTGCCGGCGCTATTCCGTTGTTCCGGCCAGCTGCCGCTCCGCCCGTTCAATCGCCAATCTGACCATGTTTCCTGCGTCTTTCGCGCGGATGGCGCCCCACCCCTCACGTTGCACGACATCGTAAAAGCCCAACTCTTTCGCCAGCTCTTCTTTCAAGCGTTGCGACATAATCCCGCGGCGTCGACCCAATGTCAGCAACCCCTTTCCATGTTCATTGGCGCTATGGCATGAAACGTTTGGCAACCCGCCGGCGCATCAACAAGCCGGCTTTGCATTTGGCCGGGCAAAAGGCGGCTGCGGCAGTTTTAGTATGAAATAAAGAGGGCGGTTTTATCATAGTTCCGAAAGAAAACTCCCGCTTCAAACAAAACGAAGTGGGAGTAGTTCACGTCACCTATTTATGACAAAACAAAAAACAAAAAGCAGCAAACAAATCTGTCTACTGCCCCCCTGCTTGCTCATCATCCCAAAACGTCAACTTTACTGTCTCTGTCAATACGTCGGCGTAGCTGAACGATACGCGTTCAAACGAATTCTCTTTTTGATCCAGCTCAATGACAAATACGGATGGATATGTTTCCGCCAAAATACCACAACGCTCAATCATTTTTCTGCGTCCGCCGTTGGCCCGCAGCGTCAACCGTTTCCCGATATTGGAATCCAGCGTTTTTTTAATATCGGATAAAGTCTTTGGCATTCATCATCCACCTCACTATTTGTAATTATAACAAAGATGGTGTCTAAAGTCAAAAAATAAAGATTATATCAAGGCATTTTTATTTCTGTCAATGTATATTTTTCTACAATATCCTTCTTTTTATGTGTGATGTGGAACTTTTTTGTAAAAAAATGCGACGGACGTATAGAAAAAACCGCCCATCAACTGCGGCGGTTTTCCTCTCGATTCTCAATGAGGCGAAACGGCATCCCGGTGCGGAGCACGCCTTTCGTTTCCACCCCACCAAGCCCCTTTTCCCCAGTTAACGTGTTGCGCAACACATCCCATACGTCGACCGTTTCGGTGAACGGGGTGAAGCTGAGGCGCGAAACGATATAGACGGGGTCCAGAGCATGAATGTTCACCCGCGCTGGTGAACTGGCAAAATTCGCCCCAGCGCGGATGAGCGACTCAAAGTGCGACTGGCAGGCGCCGGCGAAAATGATCAGTTGGTCCAAATGGGGCACTTTTTTGCGCGCCTCTTTCACCGTTTGCACAAAATGGCGCGAATGGCGGTACGCTTTTAACTCATGCACCTTTCCTTTTGACTTCGAATACGAATCATGCCCGGTGATGACTAAAATATCAGGGCGAAACTGCTCGATCCAGTAGCCAACTTTTTCCGGCATTTCGCTTTCCTCGCAGTAAATGCCGTGCACCGGCACGCCGATCCGCTCATACAAATCCATACATTTGCGCAAATATAACGGGTCGCCATCCAAATGAAGAACGCGCCCCGGAATTTGAAAAAAATCTTTCTCCACCCGGTATCCGCCGGTCGCCCGATATTCGACTTTTTGCTTGATCGCCTGATAATCTTGGCGAAAAAGCCGATACGATTGTTCGATCAGCTCGATTTCCCGCTTTTTCCGTTCCTGTTGCTCCTGCTCATCGATGACGACTAAATCGCTGCACGGAGCGTCCGCGACGAGGCGCACGTCTTCACCATACAAAATCGCTTCCCACTCGCCGTTTTTTTCTTTAATATCAATCACTCGGAACAATAAATCACATTGGTAAGACTTGCGGGCGACAATATCGCCGATTTTAATGACGTCCATCACCGCTCACTCCATTGCATAATCGTTGTCATCCATACGATATGCACGTGCGGACAATAGGTGATAGACGCCTGTTTGGACGGCTTTGGTTGACGAAAAGACCGCTGCCCCCTAGAGGAGCGCTTTCTTTACGACTCCTTCATTTGCCGAAAAGCGGTGCCAACGCGTTGCTTAATGAAGCAAACTCAGCGATGTCAAGCGTCTCTCCGCGGCGGCGCGGGTCAATGCCCAAAGCAACGAGCACTCGTTCAATTTTCTCTTTGTTCTCTTTTCCTCCCGGCAAATTGTTTGTTAAGTTGTTGAACAGCGTTTTGCGGCGCTGGGCGAAGCTTGCCCGCACTACTTGGAAAAACACGCCCTCATCGTCGACAACAACAGGCGGATGCTGCCGCTTTACGAGCCGGATGACAGCAGAATCAACGTTCGGCTGCGGCATAAAGACGGTGCGCGGCACCGTCATGACGACTTCCGCTTCGGTATAATACTGCACAGCGATCGTCAGCGAGCCGTAATCTTTTGTCCCTGGCTTAGCGGCAAGACGGTCGGCGACTTCTTTTTGCAGCATGACGACCATGCCTCGGATCGGCAACCGCTCGGTAAGCAGCTTCATAATGATCGGTGTCGTCACATAATAAGGTAAGTTGGCGACGACCATCCGGTCGCTTACATCAGCCAGTTCCTCGGCGATGACGGCATGCAAGTCGGCCTTTAATACATCTTGGTGAAAGATGCGCACATTGTCATAAGCAGACAGCGTGTCGGCCAAAATGGGCAACAGTCGGCCGTCGATTTCGAAAGCGACGACTTTTTTCGCCCGTCGCGCCAATTGTTCCGTCAACGCTCCGATGCCCGGTCCGATTTCAATCGCTCCTGTATCAGGGGAGATGTCGGCAACATCCACGATTTTCCGCAAAATGTTCGCATCGATCAAAAAGTTTTGCCCAAGGCTCTTTTTAAACGAAAAGCCATATCGCTCCAAAATTTCTTTCGTCCGCCGCGGTGTTGCAATATCTTTATACATCGTCTGCCTCCTCCTGCATCACGTGCGCTAACGCGGCATAAAAAGCATCACGGGAAATGCGGAACACTTGCAGCCGCTTATGAAACTGCCGACCGTTCGCATAGCCGATTTTCAGCTCCTCGCCGAGACGCTGCCGCCGCCGGCGCGCCATCGCACCGCCGATCAACCCAGCCTCGATCAGTTCAGCAAACGTAATTTCTTCCTTCCAATCCGACGCCTCTTCATACACGTTGGCGAGCGCCCGACGGATTTCGTCAGGGGACGCGTGCTCAACCCCGATGCCCTTGCCGTTTTTCGCTTTGGCTGCCTCGCGCGGCAAAAAGGCATGCTTGCACCCCGGCACCTGTTCGGCAATCGTGCGGCGAATTTTTTCGCCGGGAAAATCGGGATCGGTAAAAATGATCACGCCGCGGCGCTCTTTCGCCAGCTTGATCCGCTCAATGACATCCGCGCCCACTGCTGCTCCGTTTGTCTCGATTGTATCGGCATCGACGGCGCGCCGGATCGCCGCCGTATCATCTTTTCCTTCCACAACGATCACTTCTTTGATCTTCATCCTCCCATTGCAGAAACAACGGAATCGTCTCTTTTTCCTATTTCTGCAATGCCTCCTTTCCGGTAAAATCAAAAGTAAGGCGAATCATCGCCGAAAGCCGCTTCATTCCCTTATTATTTTTTGAATTTCGCTGAAACTTTTTTTCCGTTTGCATCGTCTAATTTAGCAGAAACGGCGCGCATTGTCGCGGCACAATGCCATTATAGCGAAAAAAAGCAGAGGGAAAAAACCCTCCGCTTCGTTCTCCCATCGCATCTCTATGGCAATACCCGTATTTTCACGCGCTTTCTGCCCCAACGAAACGCATCCGACCGTTCCGGGAAAAACACATCAATTTTATATCCGCGGATGCCTGAGCCGGTGTCAGCGGCAATGGCATATCCGTATCCTTCCACATACACTTTCGACCCAAGGGGGATGATGGACGGGTCGACCGCAATCACTTTAGCGGAAGGATTTTTGCGCAAGTTGATGCCCGTGCTTGTTATGCCTGAACAGCCTGCACAATAGGCAGTGTAGGCGGTGGCGGTGACGTAAAATTCCTTCGCGGCATGGTCCGAGCCGCGCGAGGACGGGCGGTCGGGCGCGGCAGCTGAGCGCACAGTTTTCGTGCCGATGGCGACAATGCGCGCCTTGCTTTCTTTTAGCGTTTTCGCAGCGATTAGTTTGCGCGCCGTTTCTTTGCCGTTTTCCAATGTCACCTCATACGTTTTTTGAACCATCCCTTTTTCTCCAGGCTGAATGACGCGCCGCTCTCCTTTCGGCAATGAGTCGTCCCGTTTTGTCACCACGGCAAAGTCGACGGGTTCTTCCACTACATCGGTGACTTTTTTTACTCGGACCACACAAATGGTCATCTGTTCTTTGACCATTTCGTGCAAGGAGGGCTCTATCCGATCGAGTTGACCTAGCTGAATCCCTTGCTGCTTCAAAAAGTCAGCGACCGTAGTCGAAGTTGTCCATACCTGCTGTTGTTTACCGCCGACATTGACGTGGACTGGAAACGCCTTTTCAACGCCGATGTCCATGCCTTTTTGAATTTTCGCCGAAAGCGCCGGCGCCACTTTGTCATACGGCCCGACTGCCACGTGCTGCGAACGGAGCAGCTCCGCGACTGTATCGGCTGTCGTCCATATCTTTTTCTTTTTTCCATTGACCGTCAGCGTCACTTCTTTGCTCGCTTCCCAAACGATATGGAGATCGTCGGTGATCGGTGAGTGGAGAGACGGATAAACATAATCTTCTTTGCGCGGTTGAATGTTTTGCTCCGCAAGCAGCTCTTTCACCGTTTTCGCATGAGTGCGAATTTCTTGTTTGTTTCCGTTTTTGATCAGCGTCACATCGTCTTTGGCCATCTCATATCCAGCAACCCCTGTCGTCGCGGAGATGGCGAGAAACCCGCCCGCTGTGACGGTCACGTTTTTCCTCCATAAGTCCAGCCATTTCCTCCCATTCGGCAACATCAGATGAACGCCTCCTTTTTCTACGGAATTCCCCTCTCCCTTTAACATGTACGCACGAGCATACTCTATTATGCAGAAAATTCAGTGAAAAAGGAAGGAAGACTTGTCGACACGCGGTTGGCTCATATCGGCTGAATTTGTAGAATTTTATCGTCTTCGCCGCACCTTCGACAAGCTTCCCCGCTGTTCGACGCCTAATTTTAGCGGTCGATGGCGAACAATTTTTTGGCATTTTCCGCCGTTGTTTCCGCTACTTCGGCAAAAGAAATGTTTTTGATCTGTGCGATCGCTTCGGCAACGTATTTGACATAGCTCGGCTCGTTTCGTTTGCCGCGGAAAGGGTGAGGCGTTAAATATGGACAATCGGTTTCGATCAATAAATGGCTCAGTGGAATCTCCTTCGCCACTTCCTTCGGTTTTTTCGCATTTTTAAACGTGACCGGTCCGCCAAGGGAAATGAGAAAATTCATGTCCATGCACTGTTTGGCCACCTCGACGCTGCCGCTGAAACAATGCATAATCCCGCCGACTTCGGCGGCGTTTTCCTCTTGCAAAATTTTTAAAATATCTGCCGTCGCCTCACGGTTATGAATAATGATCGGCAACTTCACCTTTTTAGCCAGCCGGATTTGCTGCCGGAACACCTCTTGTTGCACGTCTTTCGGCGATTTATCCCAATGGTAGTCAAGCCCCATCTCGCCGAGCGCCACGACTTTCGGGTGAGCGGCGAGCTGTTCAATCATCTGCAAATCATCGTCCGTCATCTCGATCGCATCAACCGGATGCCAGCCAACCGCCGCATAAATAAACGGATACCGCTCGGCCAGCTCGATCGCCCGATCGATCGTCGGACGGTCAAACCCGACGACGACAATGTGTGAAACCCCTTCATCGCGGGCGCGTTCAATGACTTGTTCCAAATCTTCTTCGTATTGGACTGCATTCAAATGTGCGTGCGTATCAAACAGCATACTAATGCCCTCTTTTCCACCTTGATGTTAAGTGTAGCATAGAAATTGGTTACATACGTCACATTTCGTTAACATTTCCATTACAAAATAGCGACAAGGAGGTGTCAAGCGCAACACCCCCCTGCCAAGCAAACCGTTATTTGATTTTCGTTCCATTCGGCACGTGTTGATCAACCGTCGCCAGCGAAAATTCCCCGCCGCTGCCTCCGGCTAGAATCATGCCTTCCGACCATTCGCCGCGAAGCTTGGCTGGTTTTAAATTGGCGACGCAAATGACTTTTTTGCCGACTAGTTCTTCTGGTTTGTAAAACTCAGCAATGCCGGAGATCACTTGCCGCTTCTCGCCGCCAAGGTCAAGCTGAAGCTTCAACAGCTTATCGGCGTTTTTTATCCGTTCGGCATGGATGACTTCAGCGACGCGCAAATCGATTTTGGCGAACTCGTCAATCGAAATTTCCGCCGCCTCCGCTGCTTTTTTTTCCTCTTTTACCGGTTCGGCGGCCGGTTTGCCCCCTTGCATATGCGCCTTAATGTACTCCACTTCCGCTTCGATGTCGAGGCGCGGGAAGAGCGGTTCTCCCTTTTGCACTTTTGTCCCTTCCGGAATGAGGCCGAAATCGTACAAGCTGTCCCATTCTTTTAATGAATGATCAGTGATGCCGAGCTGAGCGAACATGCGCTCCGGCGTGCGCGTCAAAAACGGCTGGAGCAGCACCGCCGTATGGCGAAGCGATTCAGCCAAGTGGGTCATGACGGCGGCAAGCTCATCCCGTTTCTGTTCGTCTTTCGCCAATACCCATGGCTGCGTTTCATCGATGTATTTGTTCGTCCGGCTAATCAACTGCCAAACAGCGGCGAGCGCGACGGAAAACTCCATTCCCTCCATCGCTTCTTCATATTGACGCACCACTTCGCGCGCCGTTTGCGCCAACTCTTGGTCAAACGGTGTTTTCGGCCCGCGGTATGGCGGAATAACGCCGTCGAAATATTTCTCGATCATCGCCACAGTACGGTGCAACAAGTTGCCTAAGTCGTTGGCCAAGTCATAGTTGATGCGCTCAATAAATCCTTCCGGCGTAAACACGCCATCAGCGCCGAACGGCACTTCCCGCAGCAAATAATAGCGGAGCGCATCAAGCCCATACCGGTCGATGAGCGTCACCGGGTCGACGACATTTCCTTTCGATTTGGACATTTTTCCATCCTTCATCAGCAACCAGCCATGGCCGAATACTTTTTTCGGCAACGGCAAGCCGAGCGCCATCAACATAATCGGCCAATAAATCGTATGGAAACGGACGATTTCTTTGCCGACCAAATGGACGTCCGCCGGCCAATATTTGCGGAACTTTTCATCGTTGTCCGTGCCGTAGCCGAGCGCTGTGATATAGTTGGCAAGCGCGTCGATCCAGACATAGATGACATGCTTCGGATTGCCTGGCACTTTAATGCCCCAATCGAACGTCGTCCGGGACACAGCCAAATCCTCAAGCCCCGGCTTAATGAAGTTGTTGATCATCTCATTTTTCCGCGATTCCGGTTGGATAAAATCGGGATTTTCTTCGTAATATTGCAACAAGCGGTCGACATATTTGCTCATCCGGAAGAAATAGGACTCTTCTTTCACTTTCTCAACAGGCCGGCCGCAGTCCGGACAGTTGCCGTCCACAAGCTGCCGCTCAGTGTAAAACGATTCGCACGGCGTACAATACCAGCCTTCATATTCGCCCAAATAAATATCGCCTTGTTCGACAAGACGGGTGAAAATTTGTTCGACGACTTTTTTATGCCGCTCCTGCGTTGTGCGAATAAAATCGTCGTAGGAAATGTCGAGCTTCTTCCATAGCTCCTGAATGCCAGCGACGATCTCATCGACGTATTGCTGCGGCGTTACTCCTTTTTCTTCCGCCTTGCGCTGAATTTTTTGCCCATGCTCATCGGTGCCGGTCAAATACATGACATCGTAGCCGCGCATCCGTTTATAGCGAGCCATGGCGTCCCCCGCCACCGTTGTGTAAGCATGACCGATATGCAGGCGGTCGCTCGGGTAATAAATCGGCGTCGTCAAATAAAACGTTTTTTTCTCCATCGGTTAGGCCCTCCCTCGTACTGTTGAGCACAAAAGCCCCCGTCCGGCGACGAGAGCGGCGTTACTTCTATTTTACATAATTTTTTCATTCTACAAAAACATCTATTTCTCGTGGGCTGAAAAAATATACCCAAACCGGCAAAAATACGGCCGCGTTTTCAGCCATCGCTGCGAATTTGTTATACAAGGATAGAGTTTAGATGGGCAAATTCATTCGTTTTCTCCTTTCTTTCTAAACAAACTTTTTTTGAAATAACAATATACATTTTTTTTAAATTTTACATATTAAAGGATTGACGCTTAATGGAAACACTGATATGATTAGGTTGTAGGAAATTTGTCGAATATTGACGAATAAACGACAAAAAACTTTTTTGCGGAGAGGAGAATCGACGATGAAATCGACAGGGATCGTGCGTAAAGTCGATGAGTTAGGCCGCGTCGTCATTCCAATTGAGCTGCGACGTACGTTGGATATTAACGAAAAAGACGCGTTGGAAATTTATGTTGACGATGACCGCATCATTTTGAAAAAGTATAAGCCGAACATGACGTGTGTCGTCACCGGCGAAGTGTCGGACGACAACTTCAAACTGGCCGGCGGCAAAATCATTTTAAGCCGCGAAGGCGCAGAAATTTTGTTGCAGGAGATCCAACAGCATCTAGAAGCAGCAACAGACAAAGAAAAAGAATAAAAAAGTTTCTCTGGCTTCAGAGAAACTCTTTTTTTTCTTCTTCTTGCTGTTGATGATACTGCCGATAAACGTCGCGTTTCGACATATTTCGATCACTGGCCGCCTGTTTCACCGCCTCCTTGACGGAAAGGCTGTGCTCGCGAATATAATAATCGACATGTTCGACAAGCGAAAGCGGCTGCCACCATTCCTCTCCCTCTTGCTCTTGTTTATTCCCGTCTCGCGCCCCTTCGACAATGAGGCAAAATTCACCGCGGGTGTCATGTTCTTCCGCCCAGGCGACCGCATCGCTTAAATCGCCGCGGATGAACTCCTCAAACCGTTTCGTCAACTCGCGGCCAAGAGCGATGCGCCGATTGCCGAATATATCATACATAAGAGCGAGCGTTTCTTTCAAGCGGTGGGGCGCCTCATAAAAAATTAACGTCTCCGCCGCTGTTTTTAATGACAGCAGCTGCTCTTTTTTCTCTTTTTTCGCCCGTTCCAAAAAGCCGACAAACAAAAAGCGGTCCGTGGGCAGCCCGGAGGCGACAAGCGCTGTCAATGCCGCGTTCGCTCCAGGAAGAGGGACGACGCGGCAGCGCTCGGCAAGCGCCGCAACAATAAGCTCATAACCCGGATCGGAAATGCCGGGCATCCCGGCGTCGCTCACCAATGCCACCGTTTTTCCTTCCTTCAGCCATTCGACAAGCTGCCGGCCGCTCGCGTATTTATTATGCTCATGGTAGCTGACGAGCGGCGTATGAATGCCGAAATGGGCGAGCAGCTTTTTCGTCTGCCTTGTGTCCTCGGCGGCGATGACGTCAGCTTCCTGAAGCGTCCTAACCGCACGAAACGTCATATCCTCCAAATTGCCGATCGGCGTCGGCACGATGTACAGTGTCCCTTGCTCCGTTTGTTCGGTAAAACTTTTTTGCTGCCAAAGCATCCTTGTTCCGCCCCTTTAAGATGAAATAATGCCATATAAGATCCGCTTCGTCTCCTCAGTATATTCGTTATTCTCATTATACACGACAAGCGGAGGCAACACTTTTAAGTCCGGGCTTGCGTCTTTTGTCCCTTCAATTAAAATCATGTTCGCCTCTTTGCCCTCTTTCGGGTACACAAAGCGGAGCCGTTTCGGCTCAAGACGGTATTGGCGCATGAGCGTCACAAGATCAAGCAGCCGCCCGGGCCGGTGGACGAACGCCGCCTTCCCTCCTTGCTTCAACAGCTGGCTGCTGACTCGAATCACATCCTCTAGGGTGCAATAAATTTCATGGCGGGCGATGGCGATATGTTCATTTTTGCTCAGTTCGTCTTTGCCGACTGCCGGAAAATACGGGGGGTTGCACGTGACGACATCGTACCGGCTGTAACCGATCCGTTGCGGCGCTTCTTTAATGTCGCCGTGTATGATCTCGATTTGTCCTTCAAGCCCGTTGTATTGCACGCTTCGCCTCGCCATGTCGCAAAGCCGTTCTTGAATTTCGATGCCGATGATCGTCCCTTTTGTTCGCCGGCTCAACAAGAGGGGAATCACCCCGTTGCCCGTGCACAAATCAACAATCTGCCCCTTTTGAATCGGCATATAGGCAAAATGAGCAAGGAGCACGGCATCAAGGGAAAACGAAAATACAGATGGACTTTGAATGATGCGGAGCTCTTCGTTAAACAAATAATCGAGCCGTTCATCCTCGTACAATTCCACCATGACGCACGATCCTCCATTGAAAAAAATAACCTTTCCGAAACGGAAAGGGTGGCGCTGCCTTTAGTTTTTGTTCAAAAACGACAAGCAAAACAAACAATCGCCCTCGGTGCGAATGCTTCCGTAATGGATGTGACAAATATGAAACCCTTCTTGGTAAAGGCGGGCTAAATTGTCATACCCTTCGCCAATGTCGATGAGTTTTTTGCCATGTTTGTCCCCTTTTCGTTTGCCTTCTTCCCATGCTTCTGACAATTGTTCAAGCCGACGGCGCAAATGAGCATTTTCGATTTGCAGCTGGTGATTCTCTTCTAACAGCTCCGTTACGCGCTGTTTCAGCTGCACCAGCTCGCGGTAAAAATAACTAAGTTGCTCTTCCATATTGGCCACTGATCGAAACACTTCTTTTTTATCTACTTTTTCCACTGGCCCCACCCCAAATTAATCCGCGACGCGAATGGACAACGTCCCGTTTTTCATCAGCTCATCGAGTGTATATTCGACGACCCGTCCGAATTCTGGAAGCTCGATTTGCAACACCCGCTCTAAAATGTTCAAGCCGACGACTTTGCCGAAGCCGTGCGGTGTTTCGACATATTCCCCTAAATCCGGGAGTTGTTCTTTCGCCGTCTCATACTCTTCGTTTTCATATTTCAGGCAACACATCAGCCGGCCGCACAGCCCGGAAATTTTCGTTGGATTGAGCGACAAGTTTTGATCTTTCGCCATTTTGATCGACACCGGTTCAAAATCGCCTAAAAACGTCGAACAGCAAAGCATGCGGCCGCACGGCCCGATGCCGCCAAGCATTTTCGCCTCATCGCGCACCCCGATTTGCCGCAGCTCGATGCGCGTGCGGAAAATCGACGCTAAGTCTTTCACAAGCTCGCGGAAATCGACGCGCCCATCGGCAGTGAAATAAAAGATCACTTTATTGCGGTCAAACGTATATTCCACATCGACGAGCTTCATTTCCAGCCCGTGCTCCTCCACTTTGCGCAAGCAAATGTCATACGCCTCGCGCGCCGCCTTTTTGTTTTCTTCTACAATCCATTTATCTTTCTCATTCGCCACGCGGATCACTTTTTTGAGCGGCAGCACGATGTCGTTTTCGTCGACTTGTTTATTGGCGATGACGACTTTTCCGTACTCAATGCCTCGGACCGTCTCGACAATGACGAATTCGCCGACGGGAATAACGGCATCGCCAGGGTCAAAATAATAAATTTTCCCTGCTTTTTTAAAACGGACGCCGACTACCGTATACAACGGCTCTCCCTCCTTTACCGCTTTAATTGAAGAACGAGCTGCTCAACAAGCAACGCTGTGCTCATATTTGTTGTATTTAAACGCGTTTTCGCTTGTAAAATTGCTTCCATGCCAGCCAAAATCCGCCGCTGCGGGCAAGCAAGCGCCCATCGTTGCAGGCGGTCCAGCTGATCGCGGTATAACACGCCGTCCATCTGCCCGGCTTGAATATGCAATAAATCGCGGTATAAATATAAAAGCAAATCAAGTCCAAGGTCAAGCTGATGGTTTTCCAAAAAATGCGGAAACAAGCGGTCGTGGATGAAAAACAAAAGCTGCAGCTCCGGCTTGCCCAGCATCTCATACCATTGTAGCACTAATGTTCGCGCCTCGGCAAACCAACTATCTTGGGCAAGCGCCAGTGCTTCCTCGAAGCTGTTTGTCAAATGGGCAGCCAACAGCGCCAACGGCAACGGCACGTGCTCCTCGACAAGTCCCTGAGCGAGCTCTGCCGGCGGCAACGGCCGGAACGAAAGCACTTGACAGCGGGAAACGATCGTCCCTAGCAGGCGGTGGTATTGCTCAGTCAGCAATACCGCCACCGTCCCCGGATGCGGCTCTTCCAAAAATTTCAGAAGGCTGTTGGCAGCGCTTGTCGTCATTTGATCGGCGTGCTCAACGATGTACATTTTTTTATCCGACTCGACCGCTGTTTTCGAGAACTCTTGCTGCAGCCATTCGATTTGTTCCTTTTTGATTGATCCTCCGTCTGGGCTGATCACCCGGACGTCAGGGTGGTTGCCGGAGTCGATGCGCCGGCAGTTGCGGCACTCCAGACACGGGGAAACTCCGATTGGGGACAGACAAAACAAACGTTTCGCCAACAACAAACTGGCCGCTTTTTTGCCCGTCCCCCGCTGCCCCTCAAACAAGTACGCATGAGAAATCCGCCCTTTTTCCAAGCCGCTTTGCAGCATTTTCGCCACCACCGGCTGGCGTTTCGCTAGCTGTTCCCATCGCATCGCCATCACTCTTCCTTGATTTCTTATTTCTATTCTATCATGTCCACTAGGAATCATCACGGTCGGATTCATGGAAATGGCGCTGTCATCTTCCTTTCAAACGGGAAAGCACCGCGGCCGTTGTTTCAGCGAATACATCATCAAGCGGGCGGTTCGCGTCGATGACGACAATGCGGTCGGCAAACCGTCTGGCGAGTTCCCGATACCCTTCTCGCACCTTCTCATGAAAAGACAACGTTTCAAGGTCAAGCCGATTCACTTCCCGGCTGCGGTTTCGTCGGATTCGTTCAAGCCCAATTTGCGGATCGATATCAAAATAAATCGTCAGCGACGGCATATACCCATCAATAGCGAACTCATTAATTTTCCATACTTCCTCAATGCCAAGCCCGCGGGCAAATCCCTGGTAGGCGAGGGAACTGTCAACAAACCGGTCGCAAAGGACGACGCACCCAGCCTCAAGCGCCGGCACGATTTTCTCAAGCAAATGCTGCCGGCGCGCCGCCGCATACAAAAGCGCCTCCGTCCGCCCGTCCATTTCCGTATAATCACGGTTTAAAATGATTGAGCGAATCGCCTCGGCAATGCGCACCCCGCCCGGTTCCCTCGTCGCCACGACGTCAATCCCCCGCTCACGCAACAACGACTCCAATTTGCTGATCATCGTCGTTTTGCCGGCTCCTTCCGGTCCTTCAAACGAAAAAAAGCATCCGTTCATCACTCGCGGCATCCTTTCCATCCTTCCTATTCGTATACAACCAGCTGACCATCTTTCAGCCGGCTTCCGCCTTGTATGTGCGCCCGCTGACAAAGAAGCTGGCGGATCTGTTCAATATGGCCGCGGCCGATCCGTTCTCCGACCCACACGAGCGGCACCCCAGGCGGATATGGAATGACCGTTTCCGCCGCTATATGTCCTTCAGCTTCCTCGAGCGCCACAGCTTTTGTCCGCAAATGGCGCAGTTCATTATACGGGACTAAAACCGATAGAAGCGGTCCGAGAAAAGGCGAAGCGTCACACACCGGCGCCTCGCCATCTGGCAAATCGCGCCACGCTCGTTTGATTTTCTCCGCTGCTTCCTGAAGCCGCCCGGTTACCGCCAGCGGGCAAACGAAAAGCACGTTCATTCGATCAGCAAGCTCGACAAACACCCCTTCGCGCTCAAGCCAACGTTGCAGTTCATACCCGGTCAAGGAACAGCGCGTCTGCACCGTTACTTTCAGCGGGTCGGTCTGTACGCCAAAATGGCGGGAACAAACGACTGCCACCCCGTCAATATCGGCCAAGGCTGCTTTAAACTTCTCAATTTCTGCCACGATCGCCGCCGCATCGCTTTTTGAAAGCTGGGCGACATAACTCCGCGCCAAATCGAGCGACGCCATAATCGGGTAAGACGGGCTGCTTGACTGAAACAACTGCAAAAAATATTTCAACCGCTCAAGATCAACCCGCTCGCTGTTTACATGCAAAAACGCTCCCATCGTCATCGCCGGCAACGTTTTATGCGCCGACTGCACGACAACATCGGCGCCATAGCGAAGCGCCGATGTCGGAAAAGGGGGGCCGACAACGAAATGGGCGCCATGCGCCTCATCAACCAGCACCGGAATGCCATGTTCATGAACTAGACGGACGATTTCTGTCAAATCGGCGGCCATTCCATAATAATTTGGGTTCGTCAATACAACCGCAGCAACATCATCATGAAGCGCCAACGCCTCTTTGACCGCTTTAGGACGAATGTGCGAAGCGACACACACATCACGATCAAACTCGGGAGCAAGTAGAACAGGAGTGGCTTCCATGAGTTGCAATGCATGCATCACCGATTTATGGCAATTGCGTTGTACAATCACTTTCTTCCTCTTTCCATCACACACGGCGGCGATCATTGCCAAATTCCCTGCCGTCGAACCGTTCACAAGGAAAAACGTCTCCCTAACGCCATACAGCTCCGCCGCCAGCGCCTGCGCCTCGGCAATCACCGACTCAGGATGATGCAAGTCATCCAAGCCGGAAATTTCCGTCGCATCCAACGCCAACAGCGGCGCAAACATATCTCTCCCTCGTTTCGAAAACAAAGCGCCGTATTTATGTCCCGGCACGTGAAACGAAACCGGGCGGCGCGCCCAATGGTGCACGAGAGCGTCATATAAAGGAGTTTTCGTTTGATCCATCATCATCCTCTTTCCTTGCTGTCTGTCCCAGAACGGCCATCATCCGGGCAGACTGCCGAAATGCATGGGATATGCAGGAGAAACATCAAACATATAGTATCACAAACGCCCGAAAAAACGCACGAGTCGCGTCAATCGCAAATAAAAACAGGCCCAAATGCAGGACCTGATTACGAGTGAATTTTCGATGTAAACATTTTGCGCAGCTGCCGCACATAAAACGAGTAGTTCGGGTCGTCCGTATTCGTTTGCACAATCGCCCGGTTGCAGTCCAAACAAAGAAAATGGCCAAAAAGGAAAATCCCTTCCTTTTTTTCCTGTTCACAAACGATGCATACATGTTCGCGTTGATTCCGGTCTGCTATTGATGTCCTCACGCTCTCCACCTCCCATCCTCTATGTTTCCCACATTGCTAACATTCTATACTAGTAGATGAAAGGAAGAGAGACATTGAGCGGGTCCTTATCGTTTTTTCCTCAAAAAACGAAAACAGCCAATTGCACCAATGCAACTGGCTGCTCGTTTATTGCCTAGCAGCGACCTACTCTTGCAGGGGCGCTGGCCCCAACTACCATCGGCGCTGGAGGGCTTAACTTCCGTGTTCGGGATGGGAACGGGTGTTTCCCCTCCGCCATAGCCACTAGGCAAGCATTTGGATTTTGACATCATTTATTATACTTGAAAAACAAACAATGTCAAGAAGGAAGTTCATTCCCTCAAAACTAGATAACCGTGCTCAGGAAGAAGCCGCTCGCCTGCGCTTTTCGCATTGTCCAGCTCCGGCTCGCCGCCGCTCGGGGTCAAATAACCTTCGCCTTCGGGATCGGAAATCCCTGCAGGCGAAGAACATTTGCCCGTCGCGGCGACCCGCTCGCCTGCGCTTTTCTTGGTTAAGCCCTCGATCGATTAGTATCCGTCAGCTCCACGTGTCGCCACGCTTCCACCTCGGACCTATC
>NZ_JBREBQ010000025.1:0-50914 GCF_052906625.1 Geobacillus sp. CCR
ATAATGTGCAAATGTTCGGAAATAATCTGCAAAACCTGGAATAATTCGCAAAGATTTTGCACATTATTTCCGAATCCGTCCGAAATAATTTGAAAAAGGGATTCTGAAATAATGTGCTAATTTACACCCATGGTGCATAACCGCCGTGCACACTTGAACTCCTGTCGCTCCCATTAACATAAACTCAACGGCATCTCTCCAATTGGAGATCCCGCCAATTCCCGAAATCGGAATGCGGATACGCGGGTGTCGCGCGCATTCGGCCACCATATTTAAAGCAATGGGTTTTACTGCTGGACCGCAGTATCCCCCGTGCGCCCCCTTTCCTGCTACATGTGGAATCGTATTCCACGTATCTAAGTCCACCCCCATGAGACTATTGATTGTGTTGATCAAACTGATGGCATCTGCCCCGCCTTGGGCAGCCGCTTCAGCGGTCGCCGTAATATCGGTAATATTAGGAGTTAATTTAACAATGACAGGGGTGCGTGCCACCTCTTTGACCCAATATGTTTGTCGTTCGACCAATTCTGGCACTTGACCTGATGCCGATCCCATCCCCCGTTCCGCCATTCCATGCGGACAGCCAAAATTGAGTTCCAACCCATCCACGCCCACATCTTCTACTCGCTTCACAATCTCATGCCATTTTTCGCGCTTGGGCTCGACCATCAAAGAAGCAACGACAGCCCGGTCAGGAAAACGTTTTTTCGTCTCATAAATTTCCTTTAAATTTTCCTCAAGAGGACGATCCGTGATTAATTCAATATTGTTAAAGCCCATGACTCGCTGTCCGTTAAAACTGATTGCCGCAAATCGGGACGATACATTCAAAATAGGTTCCCCTAATGTTTTCCATACCGCTCCTCCCCAACCCGCCTCAAATGCCCTTTGCACTTGATACCCCGAATTGGTGGGAGGGGCGGAAGCGAGCCAAAATGGATTGGGGGACTTGATTCCCGCTAAGTTAATGCTTAAATCAGCCATTGCCGTTCCCTCCTCTCATTTAGGCCGTTTCGCTTACTGCCTTTGTCAAATATCGATGAATCCCGTAAGCTGCTTCCTTCCCTTGCTGCGCTGCCACCACCACCATCGCTTCGCCTTTTCCTCTTTCAAAAATCACATCCCCACAAGCAAACACCTTCGGATTCGACGTTTGATAAGTTTCAGGATTCACCTTGACTACGCCATGATCATGCTCTAATCCAAAAGCTTCAATCAATTCGATATGGCGCTCTTGCCCAATGGCTTTAATGACAACATCAACCGGCATAATAAATTCCGATCCCTCAACCGGAAGAGGGCGGCGGCGGCCATCAGCGTCTGGTTCTCCCAATTCCATCCGAACGCATTCAACATGAGTAACCTTGCCCTTACTGTCGCCAATAATCCTTTTGGGTGCTGTTAGCCAGCGAAATTCGACACCATCCTGTTTGGCAAACTCATACTCAAATTCATAAGCTGTCATTTCTTCTTTCGTCCGGCGATATAAAATTTTTACATTTTCCGCTCCTAGACGCACCGAACAGGTAGCTGCATCAATCGCGGTATTTCCCGCACCTATCACAACTACCCTTTTCCCCACCAGCCGATCAGTCAACGGTTTTGTTTTCGTCTCTTTAATCAACTCAATGGCATCATATACTCCGTCCAAATCTTCTCCCGGGATTCCTAACTTTGGCACTTTCCCCATGCCAACAGCTAAAACAACAGCATCATAATTTTCTAGGAGCTCGTTTACTTCAATATCCTTACCAACCCTTGTATTCGTGCGGATTTGCACGCCTAAGCTTTTGATTTGATTGACTTCCCACAACGAGATATTTTGAGGGAGGCGGAAAGAAACAATGCCATACGTGTTTAGCCCGCCTGCTTGGTTCTCCGCTTCAAAAATGGTCACTTCATACCCAAGACGAGCTAGTTCTCTGGCCGATGATAATCCAGCAGGGCCGCCGCCGACAACCGCCACTGTTTTTCCATTTTTTCGTCCCGCTTGGAATAATACTTCTTTATTTCGGATCGCCCAATCGGTCGCATATCGCTGCAATTTTCCAATCATAATGGGTTTTGTAGAATGATTTAAAACACAAGCCCCTTCACATAATTCCTCTGTCGGACACACTCTTGCACAACTGGCGCCAACCGGGTTTGACAACATAATGGTTTTCGCTGACCCTTTTACATTCCCAGAAGCAATTTTTTTGATAAAAGCGGGGATATCAATCCCTGTCGGACAAGCTCGAATACAAGGAGCGTCATAACAGTACAAACATCGATTCGCTTCTTCCATTGCTTCTCGATCTGTCAAGCCAGGCTCTACTTCTTCAAAGTTCTTTTCCAAACGTGATTGCTCCATCTCCATCCCCCTCCACGCGTCATTTTTAAAGAAAGGGAATAGAGTCATTCCCTCCTCCCCTTTCTCGCTGCTTTCTATGGAAGTAAAGCCGTCATTTCACTATAGGTTTCCGGACGACGATCACGGTAAAATTGCCAAATATCGCGCACTTCCCGAATCATCTTCTTATTCATAACGCCAATCACCACTTCATCTTGATCACGGCTGCCCATGGCCACAAAGTTCCCTCTAGGATCAACCAAGTAAGACTGCCCGTAAAACTCTCCCATGTTCCACGGTGCTTCATATCCAACCCGATTGATGGCAGCCACGTAATAGCCATTGGCAACGGCATGAGCCGGTTGTTCCAGTTTCCATAAATATTCGGAGAGACCTGCTACCGTAGCGGATGGATTGAACACAATTTCAGCGCCTTTTAGTCCTAAAATTCGCGCTCCCTCTGGGAAATGACGGTCATAACAAATATAAACGCCGATCTTGGCAAATGCGGTATCAAATACCGAATAGCCTAAATTTCCAGGCTTAAAATAAAATTTTTCCCAAAATCCACAGCCCTCGTTTCCTACCCCGACATGCGGAATATGCTGTTTGCGATACTTTCCTAAGTAGGTTCCATCGGCATCAATGACAGCTGCCGTATTATAGTAAGTAGCAATTCCTTCCCTTTCATAAATCGGTAGAACGATCACTACCCCCAGCTGTTTTGCTATTTCCTGAAACATTTTGGTCGTCGGACCATTTGGAATTTCTTCCGCCGCCTCATACCATTTTGTATTTTGCTCGGCGCAGAAATACGGGCCATAGAAAATCTCTTGCAAACAGATGATTTGTGCTCCCCGATCTTTTGCCTCCTTGACAAGCTTGACGTGCTTTTCAATCGCCTTTTCCTTATGAACCTCGACCGGCTCGTCCCCATGCACATTATGAGAAGCTTGGATCAAACCAATGGTCACTTGATCAGCCATGCTCCAATCACTCCTTCTTCATTTTATCTAGTTTCACAATTAGGCTGAACTTTAAGAATATTCTACATAGTAAATCACCAGCTTTTCATTATACACTTTGTTAAATAATAGAAAACATTGATTGTTCACTATGTAAATTTCAGCGAAATAAATATACAGCTAGACGAAGTTGCTCCCTAGGATTGAGAACATCAAAATGTGAGGAATAGTTACACATTTTACATAATGAATAGATTTCTCTTTTTCTTATTTGACAAATCGTATAATGAAAAATTTACATAGTATAGATAGAATTTTCTTAAATTTCTCTTTTATACACTGGATTTTTAAAAAAAGGGGGATATGAATGAAAACACAAATTGAACACAATGGGATTGTGGTCTTGACGGAGGAAGCCGCACAAGAAGTCAGTGGAAGTCCTTTATGGAATGATGACTTGCGTCCGACAACAAGGCAAGAACATTCATGGAAAGGAATCAATTTTGCTACATTGTGGATTGGAATGTGTTTATGCATTCCTTCATACACCATGGCCAGCGGCATGATTGCTTTAGGAATGAACTGGTGGCAAGCTGTTGGTACCATTTTTCTGGGGAACGTGATCGTCCTTATTCCGATTTTATTAAACTCTCATGCAGGAACAAAATTCGGGATTCCTTATCCTGTGTTTGCCCGGCTTTGGTTTGGAGATAAAGGCGCCCATATTCCCACTTTAGCCCGGGCCCTTGTAGCAGCCGGATGGTTTGGAATCAATACGTGGATCGGAACAAAAGCCATTGACACATTACTCATGGCATCATTCTCTTCGTGGGGAAATTTACCGGGACATACAGCCATTGTATTTGCATTATTTTGGATCTTAAATATCAGCGTTGCTTATAGAGGCCCAGAAGGCATCAAAAAGCTAAGCGCAGTGGCTGCACCTGTTGTCGGGATTTCTTCCATCATTTTGCTCATTTGGGCATTTACGAACGCCGGAGGATGGGGACCGATTTTAGAGACTCCTTCTAAGTTCGAAACAACCGGTGAATTTTTGAAAGTCTTTTTCCCTTCTTTAACTGGCGTCATCGGCTTTTGGGCCACATTGGCATTAAACATCCCTGATTTTTGCCGATACGCACAGAGTCAGAAATCACAAATGGTCGCCCAAAGTTTATCCTTGCCTATTACAATGACTGTTTTTTCATTTATCGGAATTGCCGTAACCTCAGCAACCATTGTGATTTTTGGTCAAGCCATTTGGGATCCCGTGCAGCTGTTAGCTAAATTTCCCCCATTTGTCATTCTATTAGGGACTATTATTATTGTCATCTCTTCTGTAACTATTAATGTGGGTGCCAACGTGGTTGCCCCTGCCCGAGCGATCGAAAATTTATATCCGAAGCGAATTACATTTGGAATTGGCGCGATTATCACAGGACTATTCGCTATTTTATTGCAGCCATGGTATATTATGTCCAACTTTGGGAATTATATATTCGGCTGGCTTGGCACATACGCCGCTTTGCTTGGACCCATTGACGGCATTGCTATTGCGGACTATTGGCTCGTTCGCCGAAGACAGTTGCACCTAAAGGAACTGTACAAACCGAATGGCCGTTACAATTATGCAAATGGGTTCAACAAAAACGGAGTGTACGCACTGATTGTGGGAGTCGTTATTCCTGTACTTGGTTTATTCATACCGCCACTTCGTTTTCTTTGGGACAACGCGTGGACATTTGGATTGTTCATTGCAATTGGTGTCTACACCTACTTAATGAAAAACGACCAAAGCGTATTAAAGGAAGGCGAGTATGAACAAATCACCCTTTTCGATTCAAAACATAACAGTCCGACAGAAATCGCAAAATAATGAATCATTTACACCTAAACAGCCTATCGATGACAGAAGGCAAGCAGTGTCACTGGTTAAACGTTGACATCGCCCTCCCACGAGGGCGCTTTCTTTTTGCAGGAAGCTGCTATTTTCCCTTATCAATCCTGCACCCAACCTTATCTACGCTTGGCATGCAAACATGACAACTTTTCGAACTTTCCACGGCATCTATTATATCGACAGCGACTACGTTATATACTGACATTGAGAATGATTTCACAAGTTAGGAGGACTTAAATAATGATTGTCCACGAACTGACGGACATCGAACATCTATTCACTGAACAATTGCAGGAAGGCTACTACGTGATTCGCGAAACATACCAAAACGTACTCGTTGAGCCGGAAGACGGCGACACCATCCGGCAAGTGGACGCCGGAACAGAAGAAGTCGTCACCATCGTATTTGATCCCGGCGACGAATACTCCCTCATTTGCCTTGACACCTACACTTTCGCCGACGGCATCCCGTCTTTAGCGGAGCTCAAAGAAACGATTGCCGCGGAGTACGACGTCTTTGTCGACCACCGCTGGGCTGCGCCGTCATTGTAAAAAGCGCCTGAAACAACGGACATCAGGGACTCGGAACATAGACGCAACGCCTGCTTTACCAAAGCGCTTTTCATCAGCCGAATCGAAAAGCAGCCCGTCCGCCTAGCGAGCGGGCTGCTTCGATTTCTTCTCGAGCCGAAATACACGAAAGCCGATATCAAGCTCTGTCTTCCCCGTTTCACGGACGATTTTCTCTCCCGCGCGGCGAATGCGCTCGCGGCCGATGTCGCAAATCGTTCGAAACCCCGCCCGATACGCCGCTGACGTTTCCGCAAGCGGCTCGGGAAGCTGCACCATGAGAAACGACCGCCGGCCGCCGTCTTCGGCGTTTTGCTGCATGACGGCATGGGCTGTTGTCGCCGAGCCGGAAAAAAAGTCGAGGATGAGGTCGTCATCTCTCGTTGTCAGCGCCACCATGCGCTGAATGAGCTTCACCGGCTTCGGGTAATCCATCACCGCCAGCCCGCCGAACAGCTCCTTCAGCTCCTTTTTCGCCTCCTGCGAATGGGACACCTCGTCATGCGTCCAAATCGTAAGCGGCGTCACCGTCGACTTCACTTCGCTTAAAAACCGCTTCAGGCGCGGCACCCCGTTTCCGTCTTTGCCAAACCAAATGCGGTTATCCGCCGCCAGCTCGGCGAAGCGCTCCTTCGTCACCCGCCAGCAATACCCATTCGGCGGGGAAACGACCCGACCGCTTGGCGTCACAATCTCATAAATCTTTTCCGGAATCGGCGGACCCACCGACAAATCGCCTGACGTCCATGGACCGCGTGGGTCATTGTCTGGGTTGGCATACCGCCCATCCGCTTCCGGATGGCGCGGCAAGCCGTACCAAGCCAGGCGATCGATGTTTTTCGCATAGCATAAAATGAAATCATGGTTGCGCGAGGCGAACTTGTTCATATTCACGGGCGAAAACGCCCGCTGCCAAATGAACGTGGCGACAAAATTCCGCTCGCCAAAAATTTCATCGCACATTTTTCTCAAATTCGCCTGCTCCGTATCATCAATGGAGATAAAGATGGCCCCCGTCTCGGCTAACAGCTCCCTCGCCACCCAAAGGCGCGGGTACATCATGTTGAGCCAGCCGGCATGGGCACGCGCTTCTTCCTGGATTCCGCTAGGAACAACGGCTTTCCCCTTGCGCCAATTGTCTTTGTACGTGAGCACTTTTCCTGTATTGTACGGCGGATCGATGTAAATCATTTGAATGGTTCCCGCATGCGACGTTCTCAGCAGCTTTAACGCCTCTAAATTGTCTCCTTCAATATACCAATTGTTCGTCGTCTCCCACTGTTTGCTCGCTGCCTGATCCGGCCGCAATACTCCGGACGCAGGCAGCTCAGCGAGCCGCCTCGCCTCCGCCTTCCCCGGCCACGTGAACTCATATGCTTCTTGCCGTTCGTGACCGCCAAACACTTTCTTCAGCAACTCCCAATCGATGCCCCCATCCACAACCGCTTCCGGAAAGAGCTTTTTGATCGCCTCAAGCCTTGCATCCGCTGCCGGTTTCCTTCTCCCGCCGACGTTTGCCATGGCACGCCCCCTCTCTTGTCGCGTATTCCTAGCACAGTGCTTCTTATCGACAAATCTTATTTCCATTATTTCTCCATGGCTCGGCGGTTTCCTCCCTTAATTTTCTTATCAACTATTCACCGTTCGTACATCAATCCCCATTCCGTCCCCAAAAAAATCGCCATGCCCCCTCTTCCGAACCGTGCGCGGCTGCGCTCAGCATGGAAACAAAACGAGCCAACAAATGGAGAAGGCGGCATGGCGGATGGCGACCGCTCATACGGTTTTCAAAGAGAGGAATGGTCCACCTTTTCAAGCTTAGAACAGCCGACCCGGTACATGTACAGTTTGACGCCGTCGATCATGAATGCCCGGGCTTCCCCACGCCGTGAAGCGTAGTGCTCGAGCCCGAGCATAAAATTCACTCCTTCACGGTATTCCTCGTTGCCGATCACCTGAAGCGACGGCGACATGAGTTGGCGCGAGAGGAAGAGGATCGTCTTTTTCCGCGCCCGTGTAAGCGAAACGTTGAGGCGGTTCAAACTGTAGATGAACTCCCCTTCCATCACAGCCAGTTCAGGGTCGGCGACGCCGTAGCTAATGATCGCCGCATCCGCCTCTTGCCCTTGCATTTTATCAACCGTATCGACGAAAAACGGCGGGCGCAATTCTTGGCGTTCAAGCTCACGGCGAATGGCGCGGATTTGCGCCCGATGTGGCGAGATGATAAACAGCCCGTGGCGCCAAAACGCTTGATCGCCATCCGGCGTGTCATCATACCGTTTTCCATCACCATCAAGGAGCCGTTCCCGAAGCACCCTCGTTATGTTGGCCACCCAGCGCGCTTCGGCCTCATTTTCTTGCGTGCCGTGCGCACCATCATAAACGCAAACAACAAGCGGATAATCGGGGTCGATCGCCGCTTCCACCCATTCATCGGCAGTTGGAGCGTCGACGAGCGCCAATGTTTGCTCGGCAATTTGGCGGTTGAACGCTGTATAGTCACGTCCATAAATCCGATCGGCCGGGTAGCGGCAAAGCGCCTCATTCATACGGAAATTGTCCGTCAATTGGCGGGTATACCGCTTCTCGACATCGGCGTCAAACAGCAGGCGGAAAATCGAGTCGAACAGGTGCGGCTCCCCTTCCGCGGCCGCATACGCCCCTTGAATGATTGGCGGCAGCTGGAAATGGTCGCCGACGATAAGCAGCCTGCCTGCTTTTTTGACATGGCGCTGCGCCAACAGTGAATCGGCCACGCGGATTTGCGACGCCTCATCCAGAATGACGACGTCAAACTCTTCTAGACAGTCTTTTTCATACGCCCTTTGAATGCCGTACAGCGTGGCGCCAAGCACCCGATGCCCGCCGTTGCCCAGCCATCGGGGAAGGTCACGGTCCGCCACCTCGGCGATTCCTTTGGCGTTTTCCGTCTGAATCTCGCCGAGTTTCGCGATATGGACGCTGCGCCGCGGCGCAAGCTCCTGAATTTTGCGCAGAACGTTTTCGATCGCCGCATGGGTGAAACCCGAAACAAGAATGGCAAGCCTTCGCCCCCGTTTTTCATACATTTCCATCAGCAACCGAAGAGCAACGGCAATAAAATGCGTTTTCCCGGTGCCAGGCGGCCCCCAGACGAGTGTCAACGTATGACGAAGAAATTGAAGAAACGCCTGGCGCTGGCTTTTTGTCAACCCGCTTCGGCGGAGAAGCGCCTTGACTTCCTCTGCATCCCAGTTGGGACGAAACGTTTTCCGATAGCGAATCGGATCGCGAATCAAGTCCAAGATGCGATGATTTTCCTGATCCAACTGTTGCAACGCCTGCAAGACGCGCGGGGTGGTAAAATCGGCATGCCGGATCGACAGCCGATACTCCTCTCCTTCCACAAGCGGAAACCGGTCGATCCATTTGGGCAACTCGAGCTCGAGTTCAGCTGTCTTGCCATCATCTTCGATGGCGCGAATGCGGGTAAAGTACAAATTGGCCCATTGGGGCGGCTTCCATTCGCTGGAATACTTATAATCTGGAAACGTCTGTTGCGCCTTTTCTCCTTCCTCATTGCACTCCGTCAAAAGCCAGCTCGCCTTTAGATCGATCGTTTCAAGCGCCTGGCGGTTGTTCAATCGGAACCGATCGCCGCCAAGGTACGTGACATGAAGCGTCACTCCGTTCTCAAGCCGCTCCGAAAGCGGGAGCAGGCGGCTTCGGCGAATTTCCAAGTAGTTTAATAGCGCCTCGTAGCGCGCCATAAACGCCAGCTTGGACACAAGCGGATCACGGTAATCAGCCGAATGAGGAAACGCAAATTTTTCCGGCCAGACCATAAGTGGCGAAGGATCGACGCTCTCGGCCCACGCACGGATTCCTTGAATGATGCTGTGAGCGGCCCAAAGGCGGCGGCTTAGCTCCTTCTCGACCGCTTGCCGTGTTTCCGTGTCCCCTGTTTGCCAGGCATCATGCAGCACATCCAGTTTCATGGCGTTTGTCAAACGAAATGAAAAACGCTCACTCGCCGAGTACAGAAACGGCGAATCATGGTAGACCGCAATATACCGCGACAAGTCTTCAAGACGGTACGCAACATGCGTCGGCAAGGCGAACAGCTGACTCACAGCCGTTGTCAGCACAACGACAGGAAGCGGAACGATTTCATCTGGATGATCGTTGACACTTGCTAGTGAGCTGCTATGAAAATACGACAGCAGCCGAACAGCTTTTTCGTTATAGTCTGGATCGAACAAAAGCGCTTGAAGCAGCTGCTGCACATTGTCCCATTCATAGTTGTCGGTGACATACGCCTGCACCGATTTTTGCGACCGCCACTCTCGATCCCGGTTGTAATCGTGCACCGTCTGAAGCAGGCGGTCCAGCGCATCGGCAAACGTTCGGCCAACCGCGTCGCATTCTTCCAGAGAACCAGCAATAACATGATGCATTTCTGATCCCGTTCCAAACACATCTGTTCCACCAACACGGTACAACGATGCCGCCGCAATCTTCCCCGTCAACGGATCGCGTTGCGCGGTGAGAATCAGACGGATGTCTTCCCATATCGGCATATGCGTCACCGCCTGGTCATACGGAACGACCTTTTCCTCCGCAATCGCCTCAAGCTGCGCTTCAAGCCGCCCAAGTTGACGCGCCAATCCAGCGTTTTGTTTTAGGACGTGTCTCGTTTCTTGACGCTCAAGAAGTTGGCGAAACTCTCCGATCGTCTCCGGAAGCTGCCGCTCGCGGATAAAGCGGGACGCATGGCTCGATAAGTACGGAACGAGGGAAATATGCGACTGTTTCCGCGCTTTGTCGAAACAGTAATCATAGAACGGGCACCATTCACAGCGATAATCCAAATGCCAAAACAGCTCATCGGGTTGCTTCTCGGCCAGCGCCGTCAATTCGCTAGCCAAAAACTGCTCAAGAAACGGAAGCAGCTGTCCGATATCTGTCAGCTGCGGCTGCTCGGTTTTGTACGTCCATATCCCGGCTTCGCGCAAATCGACGCTGCCCTTAACGCCGTGCTCCTCTAACACCGAGGACAACATCAACGCGTACAGCGCCGTTTGCACGCGGTGGGAAAGCTTCAACACGTCTGATGATTTGATGTCGATGATGCGGAACACAAAGCCGTTTTGCCCCGGAATGCACTCAATCAAATCCGGACGACACGCCGCAAATCGGATCACTTTCAGATCCAACCCGTACCGTTCGTAAAAGCGCGGCGGCGCGATCAATGTCGGCTGGTATAAATAGCGCTTGCTCGGCTGCTTCAGCTCGCGGATCGTCTCCTCTCCATCCAAATAGCAGTGGGAAATCGGTGCGCCAGGCTCTCGCTTCCCCATCTGCACTCGGCCGGCCAAATAGGTCGTAATCACTTCCTCTTCCCACTCAACCCCTCGGCGCAGCACGCTCTGATGCACCGCGGGCCGCTCAAACAGCTCTTCCGGCACATCGAGCTCGCTGCGCCGTTCTTTCGCCAACGACTGAAAATAAAAATTCCGCTCGCACTCGTGATAAAAATAGCTTGCGATTTTGGCAGGAGAAACGTAAAGCATACATCGATCCCTTTCTAAAAACATACTAGCCGACATCCGCACTGGGACTTGTCAGTTTGTTTATTCATTGTATCATATGTTTGTACGCTTTCCTATATACACCATTCGTGCTTGTCCGACAAGAACATATGTGCTATAATGAAAGAAATTAGAATGAAAGAGGGGCCAACCATGAGCGAAGAGATCCTCTTGCAACTGTTCGACCGGCTCGGTCATATCGAAAACACGTTGCATCTCCTCGTCGAAAGCCACAAACGGCTGGAAGCGGAACAACAAGAAATGCGAAAAGAGCAGCAGGAGATCCGAAGAGAACAACAAGAAATACGGAAAGAGCAGCAGGAGATCCGAAGAGAACAACAAGAAATGCGAAAAGAACAGCAGGAGATCCGAAGAGAACAGCAAGAAATGCGGAAAGAGCAGCAGGAGATCCGAAGAGAACAACAAGAAATGCGAAAAGAACAGCAGGAGATCCGAAGAGAACAGCAAGAAATGCGAAAAGAACAGCAGGAGATCCGAAGAGAACAACAAGAAATGCGAAAAGAACAGCAGGAGATCCGAAGAGAACAGCAAGAAATGCGGAAAGAGCAGCAGGAGATCCGAAGAGAACAACAAGAAATGCGAAAAGAACAGGAAGAATTCCGACGGATCCAGCAAGCTCTCCTTGAAGGCCAAAAGCGGTTGGAAGAAGAACAAGCCCATATCAAAGCCGGCCAAAAAGAGCTGTATGACTTGATGTCTGCCCTGCTTCACCGCCAGGATGAAACCGACGCCGCACTCGACGCCCTCGCGATGGACGTGCACAAACTTCACGGCGAAGTTTCTTCCATCCACCAAAGACTCGACTCCTTAGAGAAAAAAGTCGATTCCCATGCCCAATCATTCACCGAACAGCTGAACAACATCAAGCTTGACATCACCTTCCTCTCGAACAAAGTCATCGAACACGAACGGGAAATCTACAAAATTAAGAATGTCATTTTATGACGATAAAGCAGGCGGGCCGCCTAAGCCCGCCTGTCCTTTTATTTCAATCCTTCTTCCACCTGTTTGATCATTTCCGACACCGACGTCAATCCGCCGCCTGAGAGATACCAATAATTTGGATCCAAGTAGACAATGTGGCCGTTTTGATATGCTTTCGTCTTTTTCACAAGCGCATTTTCAATCGTTTGCTTCGCTGTCGGCTTTCCTTCTACAACGGCGTCGCGGTCAATGACAAACAAGTAATCCGGGTTTTTCTTGGCAATGTACTCAAATGATACGCTTTGTCCATGAGGATTCGTCACTTTCAAATTCGGGTCTGCGGCTGGCACGCCGAGCACATCATGGATGAGCCCAAAGCGCGAACCTTTGCCGTACGCACTCACTTTCCCACCGGTCGTCAAAATGATCAGCGCTTTTTTGTCTGCAGCCTTTGTCTTCACTTCTTCGATTTGTTTTTCAATATTGGCCAGTTCCTCATCTACTTCTTTTTCTTTGCCAAACATTTGCCCGATCAACTTCATATTGTTTGTAAACGAATCCCAATAATGTTGAGTGTCAATCCCTATATAAACAGTTGGGCCAATCTCTTTCAACTTGTCATACAAATTTGCTTGACGACCGGAAATAAAAATGACATCCGGCTTGATTTCGCTCAATTTTTCAAAATCCGGCTCCATCAGGCTGCCGACGTTTTGGTAGTCGCTGCTTTTATATTTCTCCAAGTATTTCGGCACGTTCATCTGCGGCAAAGCTGTCACCTTCACCCCTAGTTTATCAAGGGTGTCTAGCACTCCGAAATCAAAGACAACCACTTTCTCTGGATTTTTCTTGACTTTCGCCTCTCCAAGCTGGTGCTTGATCGTCATTTCCTCGGCTTGTTCCGTTTTCTTCTCGTCATTCTTCCCACTTGCTCCGTTGCTTGTATTCTCCTTATTGCCGCAAGCAGCCAGTACGATGAGAAGCAAAGCAACCACTACCATCAGCCAACGCTGTTTCATTGGCTATACCCCCCCTTTGGAAATTCAAATTATATGTTGACGGCTTTCGTATTCACTCGACAAGGGGCGCCCTTTCTTACCGATGTCAACATGAAAGCCGGCTCAACCATTTTTTACTGAATTGAAAGCTTCTTCATATACTTGACTTTGATCGCGTCTCCCCGTCCCATGTTTGAATCCGAGACGGAGCTCTTCACCAAGCATGCCCATAGGCTTCCACAGCCCGCTTTTTCACTAGTCAAGATGGACGCTTTCTCATGGGAAATTGCTAAAAATACACACAGATGCGCCGATTTTCAATCGTCTGCACGCGCACATCCAAATCATAAATGCCGCGAAGCACTTCATCGCTCATGATCGATGAAACATCCCCTTCACAGACGACCGCTCCATCTTTTAACGCGACCATATAATCGGAGTAACAGGAGGCAAAGTTAATATCGTGCATCACCATCACGATCGTTTTGCCAAGCTCATCGACCAGCTTGCGCAACACTTTCATCATTTGCACGGCGTGTTTCATATCCAAATTGTTCAACGGCTCGTCCAAGAAAATATAATCCGTATCTTGCGCCAACACCATCGCGATATAAGCTCTCTGCCGCTGTCCGCCGCTCAACTCGTCCATATAGCGGTCTTGCAATGGCTCCAACTCCATATAGCGGATCGCCTCACGCACATAGTCGCGATCTTGGCGC
This sequence comes from Geobacillus sp. CCR, assembly GCF_052906625.1. NCBI lineage: Bacteria > Bacillati > Bacillota > Bacilli > Caryophanales > Anoxybacillaceae > Geobacillus > Geobacillus sp. CCR. The sequence continues at coordinate 14,006 of NZ_JBREBQ010000025.1, forward strand.
GTCAAGCGGCCGCGCGAATACGGAAAGCGGCCGAACGACACCAATTCGTTTACAGTCAAGCGAGCCGCAATGTGGTTGGATTGCTTCAAAATGGAAATTTTTTTCGCCAACTCTTCTGTACGATAATGAGCAATTTCCTTTCCTTCAATCCAGATTTCCCCGCCATCTTTTTGAATTAAGCGGCTCATCATAGACAAAAGCGTGCTTTTCCCCGCCCCGTTCGGGCCAATGAGCGATGTGAGCTTGCAACGCGGAACAGATAAAGATACACGGTCAATCACGGTCTTCCCGCCGTATCGCTTCAATACTTGTTTCACCTCTACCATGCTTTTCGCTCCTTTAACAAAAGGTATAGAAAATAGACGCCTCCGACCATGTTGACAATGACAGACAACGTCGTCGAAAAGGTGAACACCCGCTCGACCACCAGCTGGCCGCCAACGAGGGCGATGACGCCGAACAGCGCCGCTCCTGTAAGCAAATAACGATGTTCATACGTTTGAAAAAACGCATACGCCACATTGGCGACTATCAATCCGAAAAACATGATGGGACCAACAAGCGCGGTCGAAACCGACACCAACACCGCCACAACCATCAAGAGCCGCTTGACGACCGTTTCATACGCCACGCCTAAATTGATCGCATGATCTTTGCCGAGCGACAGCACGTCCAACTCGTGAAGATGACGGTATGTATACAATGTCGCGGCCGCAATGAGCAGGCCTGCCGGCCAAAGCAAGTCTGTTTTCATATTGTTGATGCTCGCAAACACTCGATCTTGAATGATGGAAAATTCATTTGGGTCAATCAAATATTGCATGAAAGACGTCAAACTTTGGAAAAACGTACCGAGAATCATCCCAACAAGCAAGATGAAATATAAATTTTGCCCTTCACGGCGAAACAAAAACGAATACAATAAAACTGAAAAACCGATCATCGACCCAGCAGACAAGAGAAAGTGCGAGGTGTCGCCCATCATGGTCAACGTCGTCGAACCGAACAAAAACACCACAGCAGTTTGTACAAGCATATAAACGGAATCAAGCCCGATAATGCTTGGAGTTAAAATACGATTATTGGTCATCGTCTGAAATAAGACGGTCGAAACCGCCCCCGCCCAGCCGACAAGCACCATCGCTACAATCTTTTCGCTCCGCGAGCGCAACACATAGTCAAAATCCCCTCGCAAGTGTGCAAACAAAAACAGCACGATCAATCCGAGCGCCAATACCACGAGCACAACCACTTTCATCCGATTAGACATACTGCTTCGTTCTCCTTACGAGCAAATATAAAAAGGCGCCGCTTCCGATTACTCCAACCGTCAAGCCGATCGGAATTTCGTATGGATAAATGGCGACTCGGCCAAATACATCGCAAATTAGCACAAACAAAGCGCCAAATATGGCTGTCAACGGCAATACTTTGCGCAAATGATCCCCATAATACATCGTGACGATGTTCGGAACGATCAGCCCTAAAAACGGCAGCGTCCCAACCGTCAACACCTCAACAGCAGAAACAACAGCGACAATGAGGAGACCAGTGTAGACAATCGAACGGTAGCGAACCCCTAAGTTCGTCGCCATCTCCTCCCCCATGCCGGCGATCGTAAACCGATTGGCGTATACATAAGCGATTGCCATGAGCGGAACGCTCACATACAGCATTTCATAACGTCCTTGCATCATAACGGAAAAATCGCCGTGCATCCATGCGGACATCGATTGAATCAAATCATATTTATAAGCCAAAAACGTCGTGACAGAACCGACAATATTGCCAAACATCAAGCCGATGAGCGGAATAAAGATCGAATCTTTGTACTTCACACGATCTAAAACCGTCATAAACAGCAACGTCCCGACAAACGCAAACACAACGGCAATAGCCGCCTTCACAAGCGGCCCTGCGGCAGCGAATGCAATCATGGACACCAACAGGCCGAGCCGCGCCCAATCCATCGTTCCCGCCGTCGTCGGCGACACAAATCGGTTTTGGCTCAACTGCTGCATGATCAAGCCGCAAATGCTCACGCTTGACCCAGCGATCAGAATGCTGATAAGCCGCGGCAAGCGACTGATCAAAAACACTTCCCACGCCTCACGGTCGCCGGCAAACAGCTCGCGAGGCGATAAATCATGCACACCGACAAACAATGATGCCGCAGCCAAAACAACAAGAAGCACCATCCATTTTTTCATGTTTTCTCATCCTGTCTCCCGTTCTATCCCATCATACAAGTCGAATGACGATGCCATGTCCAGACTCAATTGCTTTACAGGTGCAATTATGATATTGATTATCTTTACCAATTAAAAAGATAAATTCTGCTTGTGTGAGAAGCAACTAGCACCGCCAAGATGGCTGGCATCTCCTCAATCGTTGCTCTTTTCAAGCCAAACCATTCTGTCCACATGCGGCCACCACATCTCACTCCATTCTTTTGAAAACCATGTCCCCGCCCAAACCTCTAAAAAGAGAAGGATTATCATTTTCACATACCATATTTTAATTGATAAAAATTATCATTGTCAATATTTTCATCATTTTTTTTCTGTTTTCTTATTTTTTCTTCATTTATCGACAAAAATAAGGTCCTCTTTCGTTTGAGACACCCTTCCTCTAGAAGGACGATGGTGGGCAAAAGAGGGGCGAAATACGTTCAGCCTTCTAAAATTCCTGCACCTCTCGAGGTTGCCAATTTCGGCGCAGCATCCATTGTTGACCAGCAAGATCGGAAGGCTGGAAAATGTTGTACAACATGCTGTTGGTCCCAACATCTTTTTCATCTTGTATAATTCAGCTTTTTCTCGCGAAAATGCTGCCGATTTGTATGCAACAGCATGTTTTGTCCAGCCTTCCCGTATCTAGACTTATATTCCTTTCTGCAACTCAATCTCCATCTCGAGCAAAGCATAGCTTAACGTTTTGCCATGCGGGTCAAGGGCCAATGAGGTAGTGACGCCGCCTTCAAGCGCATCTTGACAGACAAATTGCAAGGAGGCGATGTTGGGAAGTTCGTATCGAACCACATCCCCTTTCACAATCGAGCTCAAATGCTCCTTCACTTTTTCTGCGGTTACCATTTGGGACAGCAGAGGATAATCCGTTTCCCGAAAAGGAATAAGCGACAAGATTAACGTATTTCCTTTGTCCCCGGCCCGGCAGTGGGCCAAATCATACAACTTCACTCTCATCGTCGTCACTCCCGGATCGTTATTTGTACATTGACCATTTGGCGTGGAATCAATGTCGAAATAATGCCAATGACCTCATGCACGTATTTCCTTGCCCCGCCGCCGCCTGCCGGGCCGTTTGTGTACAGCGATTCCACTTCCTCACCAATCAGTTCAGCCTGTTCTTTTGTATCCGCTTTCCCTGCCACCCGCAACCGGACTTCATACGGCTCGCCGCCCTGTCCTAAAAATGACCGATGGGCTGATGATAAGCCAATATAGTCCACCTTCAGATTCACAAAACAGTCTTTTAACCGCTCATACACAATTTCCCCGGCAAGCTGCGCCCGCCGCAAAGCGTTCGGCCCCGCATACGAAATTTCGCCTTCCCCGACAAAACCGCCATGATAGCCAATGCTCACCTTTAACATATCTGGTTTTGTTTTGCCACTTCCTCCGGTGATCTCAACACGGTCCGGACCGATTTCGCGCAGTTGGACTGTTGTCAAATCAACAACCACATCAGGGGTGATATAGGCTGTCGGGTCAGTCACTTCATATAACAGTTGCTCTTTGACAGTCATCGGGCAAATGATCCCTCCTGTCCCGTCTACCTTGCTGATCACAGCCGTACCGTCAGGCATCACATCAGCAAACGGAAACCCAAGTCTAGCCATGCCAGGGACGTCTTTCTTTCCCGGATCCGCAAAATAGCCGCCGGTAATTTGTCCGGCACACTCGAGCAGGTGACCGACAATCGCTCCCTTAGCTAAACGTTCTGTATCATCAAGCGGCCATCCATAATGGTAAATCATCGGCGCAAGAAATAACGACGGATCCGCTACACGGCCTGTCACGATTACGTCTGCCCCCGACTGCAGCGCAGGCAGGAGCGCATCAGCACCAAGGTAAGCATTCGCGGATAATATCGTTCCGTAGCTATCGATCGGTTTCCCTGACTCAATTGCCAACATTTGTTTATCAATCTTTTCCATTACATCATCCCCGATGACAGCCGCTACTTTTATTTTTAGTCCCTTCTCCCGCGCCATAGCGGCGATGCGCTCCGCTGCCGCTACTGGATTGGCAGCCCCCATATTCGTAATCAGGCGGACGCGGTGCTTCACAATGAGCGGAAGAAGCAGTTCCATTCTTTTTTCTAATAACGGGTCATACCCGCGGGAAGGGTTTTTCCATTTTTGTTTTTGCGCCAAAGCAATCGTTCGCTCCGCCAAACATTCCAAAACAAGATAGTCCAACTGTCCCTTCTCTACTAAAATCGCGGCAGGCTCCAACCGATCACCGGAAAATCCTGCTCCAGCTCCTATTCTGACCATTTTCTCGCCTCCGTTTGCTTTCTTGTTACATTCCTTGTTATTATCAGAGAGAAATCGCCCCCGTAGCTAAAGCGACAATCGTCATCACAATAGTCGTTCCGAACGCCCATTTAAAAATAAATCGTTGGTGGGCACCAAGATCGACACCTGACAAGCCGATAAGTATAAAGGTGGATGCCGTCAGCGGGCTGAGCGGAAAACCAGTTGTCATCTGTCCCAAAATGGCAGCGCGCCCGATTTCGACGGGATCGATGCCGAATGAAGCCGCCGTTTCGCTTAAAATCGGCAAAACTCCAAAATAATACGCATCAGGGGTAAAGACAAGACTTAACGGCATGCTTGTGACCGCCACTATAAGCGGCAAATAAGATCCCATCGCGTCAGGAATGATCGAAACCATCGCTTTCGCCATCGCATCAACCATTTTTGTACCGGTTAAAATGCCAGTGAAAATGCCGGCTGCGAAAATCATCGTCACCACCAATACAACATTGCTCGCATGAGACGTGAGCCGCTCTTGCTGATCCTTGACATGCGGATAATTAACAAGCAAGGCAATCGCAAACGCAAGCATAAACAAAACCGGAAGCGGCAGCCACCCTTTAATTAAGGAAACGAGCAACACAATCGTCAAAATGACATTAAACCAAAATAAGTTAGGCCGTTTCGCCTCTCCCCCGTCAAGTGACGGTGTCAGTTGTTCCGTATCCAGTTCGACGACTCCCACTCGTTCCCGTTCCTTTTTGCCGAGCCAATAAGCAGCAAACAACACCCAAACAATCCCCGCCAACATCGCTGGAAGAACAGGGTTAAACAACTCGGTTGAATCGACATGCAGTGTTGCCATAGCTCTAGCCGTCGGACCACCCCAAGGAATCATGTTCATTACTCCAGCCCCTAAACAAACGACACCCGATAGTGTAAGCGGATTCATTCCTAAACGCCGATAAAGAGGAAGCATCGCCGAAACGGTAATCATAAAAGTCGTCGCCCCGTCGCCGTCGAGGGCAACCAGCAATGTTAGCGTTGCTGTGCCGATGACAATCTTTAACGGATCACCTTTTACTAAACGAAGGATGCGCGAAACAATCGGATCAAACATGCCGCTGTCGATCATCAACCCGAAATATAGGATGGCGAATGCAATCATAATCCCCGTCGGAGCTACTTTTTGAATTCCTTCCAACATCATCGTTCCCATCTGCGTCCCAAACCCGCCGATCAGCCCAAAAACCACCGGTACAAGCACTAAGGCAATCAATACCGAGATTTTTCTTGCCATGATTAAAGCCAGAAAAACACCAATCGTTAAAAACCCCAATAACGCCAACATTATCCCATTCCCCCTTCAAAATTGTTTCGTTCTATTTTCTTGCAAAATAAGTGCCAATGCCAAAAACAAAAACATCCGCTTTACATTCAATACAGCGGATGCGCCTTTTCTTATTCTTTAGAAAATGAATGGCTAAAACATGAATGCACTCCTTGTTGCTGCTCATTTCTAAAAAACTAGAATCGTTTCTAGGAAATTAAAAAAGACAATGAGCGATTGATTGCCAAAAAAGAAAAACCTTAACAGGCAAGGTTTAGTGGATAGCGCTTACAAATCAAGAATATTTGCTTCACCACAGCTCCCCTCTAATATTTATCATCCGTTAGGAGCAGAAGAAGGCAAATCCTCGGAAATCCCTAACTTTTTCAATTTGTTATACAACGTGGCGAGTGACACGCCAAGCTCTTTAGCCGCTTGTTTCTTCCCTTGTACATCGGTGCCAAACTGACGAAGCGCTTCGACAATCAAACGCTTTTCTGTTTCTTCAAGCATCTTTCGTAACGGTTGGATCGATGTAGAGGAACGGAAAACCTCCGGGTCTTTCATGATCGATGGGGGAAGATGATGCAGATCAATTTCCATTCCATCAGTCATGCAAATGGCATAATCAATCACGTTTTTTAATTCTCTTATATTTCCAGGCCAATCGTATGATTGCAACAAAGCCGCAGCCTGGCTGATTGAGCAAACAGGACGCTGTCCCCCACCACCTGAGGCTTGTATTATAGAATGAGCCAAAAGAGGGATATCTTCCTTCCGCTCACGGAGCGGGGGGAGATGAAGCGTAATTACATGAAGGCGATAAAACAGGTCTTCCCGAAAATACTGCTTTGCTACAAGCTGGCGCAAATCCTTATTTGTTGCGGCAATGATGCGCACGTCAATCCTCCTTTCGTGTGTATCTCCAACTTTGCGAATTGTCTTTTCTTGCAGCACACGCAATAGCTTTGCTTGCAAATCATACGGAAGATCCCCGATTTCGTCCAAAAAAATCGTTCCCCCGTCCGCCAGTTCAAACAGCCCGATTTTCCCTCCTTTTTTCGCATGTGTAAACGATCCCTCCACATAGCCGAACAATTCGCTTTCCAGCAAAGCGGCAGGAATGGCCGCACAATTTACAGGAACAAATGGATGTTCAGCACGCGGACCCTCCTGGTGAATCGCCTGAGCAAACAGTTCCTTGCCGGTTCCACTTTCCCCCATAATTAACACTGGCAAGTCCGACTCTGCCGCCCGTTTCGCGATACGGATCATTTCCTTGATCTTGTCATTATGGCCGATGATATGCGCAAACGTATAAGTAGCCCGATAAATCGAATAGACGGTCCTTTTCAATTCATTCAATCTTTCTTTGTTTCGCTTCAGCTCCTGCGTCAATTTGTGCACTTCCGTCAGCCCTTTGCAAACTGATACCGCTCCAATCACTTGGCCATGGACAACAATCGGTGCCATATCAACGACATACTCATTGGAACCTTCCTTGCGGTACACCCCGGTTCTCACTTTCCCGTCCTTCAACGTTTCTGGGAGAAGGGCGTTAGGCCGCACATCGCGCAGCCGTTTACCTATAATCTCGTTTTCCTTCACACCTGTTATGCGTGTATACTCCGGATTGACAAGGCGCACAACCTCACAGTCATCGATCACTAGTACGCCGTCATGGACGGACTGAAGAATGGCGAACAGCCATTGCGCTTGTCCATCAGCATCTTTGACGAGCTTGTCGAAACGACTCACCACTTTCATTCCCCCTTCCACAAAGAAAAAAGCTATTTCTCCCCTTTGTCTTTGATTTCTAAGCGTTTCTATCAGCCAAGCAACAGCAGACTTCTGGAGCGAAACGTGTTTGTTGTTATTTTGTATGCAGCTTCACCGCTCTTCACGACGTCAAAAACGCAAAAATCTCCTTCACGGAAAAGCGCACCTCGGGAAACGTGTACGATGCAGCCGCCCCGTTGGCTGCATCGTACACGTCTTCTAGCTGAAACGCTCCCGATTGCCAAACGTATTTTTCCATCACCTGGTGCTGATAATCGACAATCCAATACTCACGGACTCCCGCCTTCTCATAATAATGGCGCTTCAGCAGCCGGTCGTTGCGGGCGGTGCTTGGCGACAACACTTCCACCACTAGGTCGGGGGCGCCGTAACACCGACCTTGGCACAGTTTCGTTCGATCACCAATAATAGATAGGTCGGGCAGCACCGTTACATTTTTCGTTCCTTTTTGTTCATCTTCAAACAAAAGGACGACTTGGAGGTTGCTGCCGAACACAAGACAAGGACTTCCTTTTAACGCCATGCGAAACTCGGCAATCAAATTGGCGACCACCCCTTCATGCTCATAAGGAGCTGGGGACATCAACACAATCGTTCCTTCGTACAGCTCCATCCGCTCATCTCCAGCCAAAGAAAAAAACTCGCCGAGCGTATACCGGCGTTGTTCGCCTGGTTGGCTCATGCCGTTCTCCCTCCCTGCACATGCTCTTTCTTCTATTGTAAGCAAACCGTTTGCTCGCCGACAATCGCCTTCACCAATGGCTTGACGCTAAAAAAAAAAGCGCCCTGCCTAAACGGCAGCGCACTTTCCTCAACTTCTTATCCTTTTACAAACACCGTTTTAATCGCCGTGAAAAACTCGATGGCCGCCCGTCCTTGTTCCCGCGAGTGGGAGCTGGACTGCTTCATCCCGCCAAACGGCGCTTGCAGTTCGACGCCGGCGCTTTCTTCATTAATCCGGACGAGCCCGGCCTCGATGTCTTGGATGAACGCGAGCATCTTGCCGATATTTTGCGTGAAAATCGAGGCGCTCAATCCAAACGGTGTGTCATTGGCGAGAGAAAGCGCTTCTTCCAGCGAATCCACTTTGATTAACGCCAACACCGGCCCGAAAATTTCCTCGCGAGCGATCGTCATGTTCGGGGATACGTTCTCAAACACCGTCGGCTCTATATAAAACCCGTTTCCGAGCTCTCCATCGACCAAGCGGCGGCCGCCGCAAAGCAATGTCGCCCCTTCTTCGATCCCTTTTTCGATATAAGAAAGAATCGTCTCCAACTGCTTCCGGCTGGCGCACGGCCCCATCCAAACGCCGTCCTCGAGTCCATTGCCGATGTTCAGCTGCTTCACTTTTGCCAACAATTTTTCCTTAAATTGATCATAGACGGTGCGCTGGACGAACACGCGGCTTGTCGCCGTGCATTTTTGTCCCGTGGAGCGCAGCCCGCCGCTGATCGTTGCTTCGACGGCGCGATCAAGATCAGCGTCCTCGAGCACGATCACCGGATTCTTTCCGCCCATTTCCAGCTGGTATTTCGCCCCTCGGGCCACCGCTTTTTGGGCGATCGTTTTGCCGACTTCATTGGAGCCGGTGAAGGTGATGCCGTGAATGTGAGGGTGTTCGGCGATCGCATTGCCGATGACCGATCCTTTGCCTGTCACCAAATTCACCACACCGGCCGGCAGCCCCGCCTCGTCAAAGCATTCCACGATTTTCGCTGCCGTGACCGCCGTTTCCTGCGCCGGCTTAAACACCACCGTGTTTCCATAGACGATGGCGGGTGCGATTTTCCAAATCGGAATCGCGACTGGAAAGTTCCACGGCGTGATGACCCCAACCACGCCAAGAGGCACGCGCGTGGTAAACATCAACGCTTCGCTGTCCATGGATGGAATGACCTCGCCGATGGACCGCATCCCCTCCCCAGCATAGTAGCGCAAAATATTGACTCCCCGCTGCACTTCCCCTTTTGCTTCCGGGAGCGTTTTTCCCATTTCTCTTGTCATCGTTTCGGCGATCTCGTCAAGCCGTTTCTCAAGAACGTCAGCCGCGCGGAACAAATACTCTCCGCGTTTCGGGCCGGACAGCTTCCGCCATGCCGCCTGCGCCCTTCGCGCCGCCTCAACCGCAACGTTCACATCCTCGACTCCGGACTCTTGAACGTAGCCGACGATATCATCGATGTTGGCTGGGTTAAGGCTGGCTTCGATTTTTCCAGTGGAGGAATGAATCCATTCGCCATTGATGTAATTCAAGTATGTTTGTTTTTCTGTTCCCATCTTCATAATATCTTCTCCCCCTTTCCATTCACGTGATCGCTGCATACGATCTTGGAAAAAATGTTTGCCCCTGGTCATGATCTGAAAAATACAAGTTCATAACACTACTATAATATAGTTGAAATATTTTGTGAATTATATAAGTTGCAACTTTTTTACATAGCATTGTTCGCTCTTTTTGTCACCGTGCCAGCTTTTCAAGTGATAAAGATAGGACATGGAGATCGGAAATCCTTTATTACAACCTAATATAGATTGAATGCGGCTACAATGAACAAAACACCGAAGCCATTGCATGAAAGCAACAAAAAACCAACCTCCCCTAAACAAGGAGAGGCTGGTTTCCATTTCACCCTGACCACTTTAATCATGGAAATTCGTCCCATCCGTCACTTCTTTGACGATGCCGGCGCGGATGACGAAGTCGCCGAAGTGTTCACCGTCAAGCCGCTCTTTCGCATAGCGGGATAGGAGCATGCGCAGTTCGCGCAAAATTTCCTCCTCGCCGATGTTTTCGCGGTACAGTTTGCCTAAGCGCGTGCCATTGAACGCGGCTCCAAGGTACATGTTGTATTTGCCGACCGCTTTGCCGACGAAGGCGATTTCCGCGAGCACGTGGCGGGCGCAGCCGTTCGGACAGCCCGTCATGCGGATCGTGATTTCTTCGTCGCGCAAACCGTTTTCATCGATAATTTCCTCGATTTTATCGAGCAGTTTCGGCAAGTACCGCTCCGCTTCCGCCATCGCCAAACCGCACGTCGGCAAGGCGACACAGGCGAGCGCGTTGCGGCGCAAGGCGGTGTACCGGCGGCCGTCGGTCAAGCCGTATTTGGCGATGAGCGCCTCGATTTCCGGCTTTTTCTCGCTCGTGACATTGGCGATGATCAAGTTTTGGTTTGGCGTCAACCGGAAATCGCCGGTATGGACTTTCGCGATTTCGCGCAGGCCGGTCATCAGCTTGTAATCGTCGTAGTCTTTGACGCGGCCGCCTTCGACAAAGAGCGTGAAATGCCATGTCCCATTGACGCCTTCGACCCAGCCGTAGCGGTCGCCGCTATGCTCGAAATGGTACGGGCGCGCTTCGCCGAGCCTCCAGCCGAGGCGGCGCTCAATTTCTTCTTTCACCGCTTCCAGCCCAAGCCGATCGATCGTGTATTTGAAGCGGGCGTGTTTGCGCGATGAGCGGTTGCCGTAGTCGCGCTGAACGGTCATAATTTTCTCCGCCACTTCCACGACTTGATCCGGCTTGCAGAAGCCGATCACTTTCGCCAGTTGCGGATACGTCGTTTTGTCCCCATGGGTCATCCCCATGCCGCCGCCGATGGCGACATTAAACCCGGCGAGCTTGCCGTCCTCGACAATGGCGATGAACCCAATGTCTTGCGAGAACACATCCACGTCGTTGGACGGCGGAACGGCGATGCCGATTTTAAACTTCCGCGGCAAATACGTCGGACCGTAAATCGGTTCTTCTTCACCGTCGACCGGCGGCGTGCCGGCGACTTTTTCATCATCAAGCCAAATTTCGTAATACGCCCTCGTCCGCGGCAGCAAATGGTCGCTGATCAGCTTCGCCCATTCATACACTTCCGCATGCACTTCCGACTGGTACGGGTTCGGGTTGCACATGACGTTTCGGTTGACGTCGCCACAGGCGGCGAGTGTCGTCATCAAGGCGCCATTGATGGCTTGCATCGTTTTTTTCACGTTCCATTTCAAGACGCCGTGCAGTTGGAACGCCTGGCGCGTCGTTAATTTTAACGTGCCGTTCGCGTATTTGCGGGCAAGTTCATCCATGACAAGCCACTGTTCGGGCGTCGCCACCCCGCCCGGCGTGCGCACGCGGATCATAAATTGATAGGCCGGTTCAAGCTTTTGTTTTTGCCGTTCGGTGCGCACGTCGCGGTCGTCTTGCAAGTAGCTGCCGTGAAACTTCATCAGCCGGTTGTCATCATCTGGGATGCCCGCGCTGAGCGGGTCTTCCATCGTTTCGGCAAGCGTGCCGCGCAAGTAACGGCTTTCCTGTTTAATGCGCTCGACATCGCTTGGCGGTCCGTCCGGCGCTTTTAACTCGACTTTCGCCATTTCCGATTCCACTCCTTCTTTGAGATTAATAGACGTCGCGTTGGTATCGTTTTTGCTTTTGCATCTCCGTGACATACGCTTCCGCCTGTTCGCGGCTCATGCCGCCCTCTTTTTCGATAATCTCGATCAACGTCTGATGAACGTCGCGCGCCATGTGTTGCTTGTCGCCGCAAACGTAGACGACAGCACCTTCCTCAAGCCAACCGAACAGCTCTTTGCTTCGTTCAATCATCCGGTGCTGCACATACACTTTCTTCTCCGTATCGCGAGAGAAGGCGACATCCATTTTGGTCAGCACACCGCTTTTCAACCATGCGAGCCATTCGGTTTGATACAGGAAGTCGGTCATAAAGTGTTGGTCCCCGAAAAAGAGCCACGATTTTCCTTTCGCCCCGATGGCCTCGCGCTCTTGCATAAAGGCGCGGAACGGCGCCACTCCGGTGCCTGGACCGATCATAATGATCGGCGTGTCGGGATCCTTCGGCAACTTAAAGTTCGGGTTCGGCTGCACAAAGACCGGCAACGTATCGCCGACTTGGACGCGTTCGGCGCAGAACGTCGAGCACACCCCTTTGCGCAGGCGGCCGTGTGACTCATAACGGACCGCACCGATCGTCAAGTGCACTTCATCTGGATAGGCCGCTAAGCTGCTCGCGATCGAGTACAGGCGCGGCGGCATTTTCCGCAAGATGGAGATGAGTTGCTGCGGAGTGGCGTCCCATGGGCCGAAATCGCGGAGCGCATCCAACAAATCACGGCCTTTGGCGTATTCTTTCAATTTGGCTTCATTGCCGGGCGCCACAAGCGCTTGGAGCTCACTGTTTTTTGACAGCGTCGCCAGCTTTTGCAACAGCGCTTTCGTCAGCACCGTAATTTCAAAATGTGAGGTGAGCGCTTCACGCAGCGACCGCACTTCCCCATCTTTGTCGATCGTCACCGTTTCTTCCGGGTTCCATTTCATTTCTTGGATGATGAGGTCGACAAGCTCGGGATCATTTTTCGGGAAAATGCCAAGCGCATCGCCCGGTTCGTACTTCAACCCCGATCCCTCGAGCGACAATTCCAAATGGCGCGTTTCCTTGTTCGATCCGCGGCCGTTTAAGTTGATGTTTTCAAGCACCTCGGCCGGGAACGGGTTTTTCCGCGAATAGACGACAGCTGGTTCCATTTTTGGCGCCGTGGCCGCAGCGGACAAAAGCGGCGTGGCCCCAACATGGGCATTCGCTTCTTTGCTTAACTCGCCAAGCACGCCATCAAGCCATTTCGCCGCCGCTTCTTCATAGTCGACATCGCAATCGACGCGCGGATAAAACCGTGTTCCGCCCAGCTCCTCAAGACGTTTGTCGAAATCTTTCCCCGTCTGGCAAAAATGTTCATACGACGTATCGCCGAGCGCCAAGACAGAGAAACGAAGATGGTTGAGCTTTGGCGCCCGTTTGCTGTGGAGAAATTCGTAAAACGATACCGCATTGTCCGGCGGATCGCCTTCCCCATGCGTGCTCACAACAATGAGCAGCGTCTCCACTTTCTTTAATTCGTTCGGCTTAAAATCAAGCATGGACAACACTTTCGCTTCAAACCCACGCTCTTTGAGCGCTTTGCCGGCTTTCTCAGCCAACTTTTGCGCATTGCCGGTTTGCGAGCCGTACAATACCGTCACTTCTTTCGAAACCGGTTTGCTGCTTCCAGCAAACAGCGCCGGCGCTTCGGCATCCAAAACGGCGACCGCCGCCTCGGCAGCAGCCAAATACCCGCTCAGCCAAAGCTTTTGCGACGGCGTCAACGTCGGCAACAAACGATTCAAAAGCTCAATCTGCTCCTGGGTAAACGGACTGTTGGTTACTTGCAGCTGCAACGGTGTCCACCTCACAATATAAAATAAAATGGAACGATTGGCGCCGTTTCGGTCTCAACGACAGGACGAACGCCAAATTCCATTATTCCTATAAGCCAAGTATACTTTAATGAGGGTATCATATTTACACTTTACCGCAAAACAAAACATTAGTAAAATAAATATAAATTATTAAAACTATTAACATCACTAATAATGATCCGCAACAAAACAGTCAGGCTGCATGCGAGGGGTTGGCCAATGTATTACGACGAGTTGAAGACGTTCATTACGTTAGCAGAAGTGAAAAATTTCACAAAGACGGCGGAAATTCTCCATTTATCCCAGCCAAGTGTCAGCTTGCACATTAAAAATTTAGAGAAGGAGTTCCAGACGAAACTGTTCATCCGCTCCCCGAAGCGGCTGCGCATGACGCCGACCGGCGAGCTCCTATACGACCGCGCCAAACAAATGGTGGCGCTTTATGAACAAACGAAACAAGACATTTTGGAACACCATCATTCCGTCAAAGGAAAATTGAAAATCGGGGCGAGCTTTACAATTGGAGAGTATATTTTGCCGCCGCTTTTGCCCGATTTCCAAAAACGTTACCCAGAGTTGGAGCTTGAGGTCATGATCGGCAACACAAAAGAAATTGTCGAACTCGTCAAATCATATCAAGTCGACATCGGCTTGATCGAAGGGCAAACGAACGAAAAAGAACTGTCCGTTCATCCGTTCATGCAGGACGAGCTTGTCATCGTCGCCTCCAACCGCCACGAACTGGCGCAAAAAGAGGAGGTCACGATCGCCGAGCTGCAAAACGAAGCATGGGTGGCGCGCGAAGTCGGGTCGGGAACAAGGGAATATTTCAACCATTTCATCCGCTCGAACGGGCTGAAAGTCAAATCGCTCATGATCATCAGCAGCAACCAAGGCATTAAAGAAACGTTGATCAACGGCAACGCCCTGTCCTTGCTGTCGCGCAGCGTCGTCGCCCGCGACATCGAGCACGGCCACCTGTCCATCGTTCGCCTGAACCATCCACCGTTTTACCGAATGTTTTCCTACATCTATGCACCGATTATGGAAAACAAACAAAACGTGCGCATTTTCCTTGAAGCCTTGCAAACCAATTGGACTGGCGTCAGCCAATAACAGAAGGGCGTGGTCATGGATGACCCGCCCTCACACTTCCATCTCCCCATGGCGGATGTGCGGCATTTCAATTTGAATCGTCGCATGGCGAATGTGAAAGCGCGTTTCGACCAAATCAATCGCCCGCTGCAAAACCGCCTGTCCATCGCATCCTTCCTCAATGAGCAAATGGCAGCTTAACGAATCAAGCCCCGAGGTGATCGTCCAAATATGCAAATCGTGGACATCGATCACCCCATCAATGCCCGAGAGCGCCGCCTTCACTTCCGCATGGTCAATCGCCGCCGGCGTTCCTTCCATTAAAATATGCACTGTCTGCTTGACTACGGCAAATGCTCCTTTTAGAATCAAAACCGCCACCGCGATGGAAATGAGCGGATCGGCCGCGTACCAATCGAACAGCCAGATGACAAGCCCTGCCGCCATCGCCCCGACCGAGCCTAACGCATCGCCGATCACGTGCAAATACGCACTGCGGACATTGACGTTCTCTTTGACATCCCCTTTGCGCATTAACACCCAAGCGCTCACGAGATTTGCCAACAACCCGACGGCGGCCACCGCCATCATCGGCCCGCTCGCGACAGCAGGTGGATTCACAAACCTCCCGACCGCTTCCCAAATAATCCAAGCGGCAATCACCACCAACGTGACCCCGTTTACTAGCGCCGCTAAAATCTCGAACCGGTAAAATCCATACGTTCTCTTCGGCGACGCGGGCTTCGCCGCCAGCCAAACCGCCGCCAGGCTTAACAGAAGCGAAATGGCATCACTCAGCATATGCCCCGAATCCGAAAGAAGAGCAAGGCTGTTCGTCACAAGCCCGCCGACAAACTCGAGCACCATGATCCCGATCGTTACACCGAGGGCAATCGCCAGCCCTTTTTGATTTCCTTCTCTGCCGTGATGATGCCCGTGATGGTGATCACAATGGCCGTGCGCGTGATGATGCATCCATCTTCTCTCCTTATTTATTGGTGTTGTGCGTGATCAATCGCCTGCTTTAGCAACGATATGACATGTTCGTCATCACATGAGTAAACCAACATCTTCCCCTCACGGCGATATTTCACAAGCCGCAACGTCCGAAGCAGCGCCAACTGATGGGAAACCGCCGATTGCGACATGCCGAGCACTTCCGCAATATGGCCTACATGGCATTCTTCCTGCGACAACAAATACAACATCTTCATCCGAGTCGGATCCGCTAGGGCTTTAAAGATCCGTGACACTTCCTCAATCACACTTTCATCTAAAAACGAATGATCCTCTGCGTTCATGGCTGTTCCCTCACATTTTAATATATGAGCATTTGTTCATATATGCGAATCATAAACCGCTTTTTTTTTCTTCTGTCAATCCTATTTCAAGCTGCAAAACCCCATCAGCATCAACAGCCGATGCACTGACACCCCCACAACGGCAGCCGACAAAGCAAAAAAAAGCAGGGGCCGATAGACCCGCTGCTTTCCCATTACGATTTCAGCCGCACCGCCGTCCCCGTCGCAATGCACATCATCATGCCGTCGCGCAGCGTTTCAAAATCGAGATCCACCCCGATGACGGCGTTGGCGCCAAGGCTTCTCGCCTTATTGACCATCTCCTTGATCGCCATCTCCCGCCCTTCGGCCAGCTTGCTTTCATACGTTCCGCTCCGCCCGCCGATGATGTCGGTGATGCTGGCGAGAAAATCACGGACGACATTGGCGCCCAAAATGACCTCTCCCGCTACGATGCCCAAATACTCTTCAATTTCTTTTCCCTCAATGGTATTGGTGGTCGTGACAATCACAGCTATGTCCCCCTCGTGGCTCATCATAATAGGTGGAAGCACCCCATTCGATTATACTACGGCACATCATATGACGTCACCGATGGATTGGTCCGCAGTGCAGCCAATGCCGAATGAGTACCGTACAGCAACAACTGCGCGATGCCGACAAAATACTCCGATTCGCGAATGATGTGATCGAGCACCACCTTGGCGGTCGGGTTTTGGCTGACGGCTTTGCTGCGGGTTTTGATTTGCCGGCATAATTCGATGAACTGAAGGCTCTGCTCTAGGCAGTACGACACAAAATGGAGCACTTGTTGATGCAGTTGTTCAGGAACATAATGGCCGGCCCGAACCACCGATTCGATATAACGGACCGCGTGCTGATGCGTAGCCGAAAGCGCCTCCTCCCATTTTTTCAACGCTTCTACATATGGCGCTTCCAATCCAGACGCAAGCTCGCGAATGACGACCGTATGTTCTTCCTCTTGGTGCTTCCAGAATTCAATCTCATCCAAAACGCGCAGCGGCATGTGTAGGCCGTAGTAAAATTGCACGCTCTTCCCTCCCTGTTTCTCCTCTTCTTTCAGTGTATGGGCAAAACAACGCGGATATGCACCATGATCGAAATGATCACAGCCTTCGTCCTTGTTTTACCTTGAAGATCGGCATAGCGACATGCATAGAAAACCGTTATCCAACCGATGGACACAGCCATCGATCAAAAAAACTTCCATGGCCGTAACGTTTTAAGCAGCTTCATCGTTTTTATTAGCGTAAATGACCCGATCGGGAAAAAGGAGTTACGATGTATGGTTCATGCGAATGAAGACAGCCGCGTCAACTGGATCGAACATTTATGCCTTTCCACTTGGGAGCCGGTCTACCGATTGATCTATTTTAAGGTCCAAAACCGTGAAGAAGCGGAAGACATCACACAAGAAACGTATGTCAGGGCCATCCCCTATTTGCAAAAAAACCACGTCCCCCCTGATAAACAGATGGCCTTTCTAAAAACAGTGGCCTTGAATATCATCCGGGATCGCTGGCGGCAGCACCAACGCCGAGGAACGACAGCCGATTTGGAAGCCATTGCCCCCAAAGAGGCTGCCTTTGAGGATCCTGCGGAATGGAGTGTACAGCGCATGACGATCGAAAAAGCGTTAAATGAACTCAATGAAGAGCAACGCACGGTGATCGAACTAAGAATTATAAAAGGGTATTCCGTCGCTGAAACCGCCCAAATCATGAACAAAAAAGAAACAACCATTCGCGTAATGCAGCATCGGGCATTGCAGTCTCTTACCCGCATTTTACATGACGGGATGAAATGAAGGAGGAGTCCATCGATGCATGACAACGAACGCCGCTTATCCGATTATATCGATCAATTGAACGCCGAGAAAAAACCAAAAGACCATGAACATTTAGGGGCAGATCCCGAATTGCAAAAGCTGTTTCATACAGTCAGGCTCGTCCGCAGCCTCAGGGAGCCTGCCATGCCGGAGCGGGATTTTCCAGCCAAACTGGTCCGTGTGGTCACCGATCAACTAGTGCAAACAAAACAGAAAAAGAAAAAACGGGCCTGGATGGCCAGCATCGCCGGCATCGCGGCTATGTTGACCCTATCGCTGCTGATCCATTTCGCTTCACTCTTTGACCATCCCAACATTGTCAAGGCGATGGAAAAAGCCTTTCAAGACGTCAACGCCTACCATGGATTTTTGGAAATTGTCGAAACGAATGCCCAAGGCAAGACGACCACACAAGCCAAATTGGAAATTTGGGCCGACAAACACGGACGCTATTATATACAAGAACTGGAAGGTTCAAACAAAGGGCTGATTACCGTCAATAACGGGCAAACGAAATGGCAGATCCGGCCTTCCGAAAAACAAGTTCATCGATTTCCTGCCTTCCCTGATCCGTATCGTTTTGCCTTTGAACTCGGAAACGAAATCAAAGGGATCAAACAGGCCATATCAACGAACATCATCGGGGAAGAGAAGGCAGCCAACCGTCCATCTTGGATTGTCGAAGTCACCCCACAAGGAGGGGAGCCTTATCGGATATGGATTGATAAGGAAACCCGTCTTCCGTTGCAAAAACAATATGCAATGCAGCATGGGATCCAATACAAAATGACGTACACGAAAATCGAATGGAACCACGCTATCCCTGAAAAACTGCTGACCTACCATGTGCCAAAAGGGTTTCAAGAAGTCAACCAAAACCCGGAACAAATCGTCACCAACATCGATGAAGCAAAGGAGGCTGTCGGATTTCTGCCTGATACGGTCAGCCAAATCCCGTCTGGATATGTCCAAGACCGCATCGCGATCATACCGGACAAAAAACTGGT
The DNA here is from genome assembly GCF_052906625.1 of Geobacillus sp. CCR. NCBI lineage: Bacteria > Bacillati > Bacillota > Bacilli > Caryophanales > Anoxybacillaceae > Geobacillus > Geobacillus sp. CCR. Next base: position 33,133 of record NZ_JBREBQ010000025.1, read on the forward strand.
CAAACTCTATTACCGGGCACTGGACAAAGAGATTGTCATCATCCAAGGAAAAGCCATCGGCGAATGGAAACTTGCCCCAACCGCGATGGTCGGGAAAATTCATCACCAAACTGCTGAAATTCAGTCGCCGGTTGTAGAAGAATCAGGCGTGATCGGAGCAGGAGGACCATATGCCGGCCTGACGGACCTCCATTCGATTCGCTGGCGGCAAAACGGGTTTGAATACGCCGTTATCGGCCATGCCTCTTTGGGGGACTTGATCGCATTCACCAAAGAGCTGACAAACGGAGCCTTTGAAATGCCGACACATAAAGATCCATTCCCATTCAAGCCGAAGGTGGAAGTTCCTGTTGACTTGGAACGGGAGAAAAATGATCAAAAAAACGTCGATGCTGGAAGTTCGCCTTGGAAATTGGATCCTTTGTTTGTGGCTCAAGTATTTGTCAGCCTGCAAATGTCCCCTGGAGGCATTACTGGAGATTACCCGATTCACTATGAAGACTTGCGCATTATCCAAAACAACGGGAAGGAGGCCATCGTAGAAGTGGACGCCCACAACACTCCAATCAAGCGAGTATATTTGAAACGGCTGATCCGGCAAGACGCGACGGGAATATGGACGGTGGTGGGATATGATCCTGCTCCATAATGTTCACAGAGATGAATACTGATCTCCACTATCTGCGTCATGAAAAAGGAGAACGGCCATCCCCTTGTTCTCCTTTTTCTTCGTTATTCCCATAGAGTAGTGAAATCCTCGTCAATGGCACGGTCATTGTAGCTGATGCCGGATGGACGGCTATTAACGTCTAAAATCGGAAAAGCCGCCCCAACAGGCTTCGTTCCCCTTCGGGACCGGCTTTTTCCTTTTCCTTTTTGTTAGCCGCGAACCATTTGGTACACATGCATCACCAAGGCGCTGACCGCCGCCACTCCTACAAACGAAACCAAATACACCATCGGCGACCCCGTTTGGCCAAACACAACCTCATTTTGCAGCATGGCCGCTTTCTCCCAAGCATTCCCCACATCAGGCTTATAAAGCTTCGTTTTCCAATACCCTATGCCGATTGTTGATGCCAAATACACCACATGAACGATGATCGAAATGGCGAAAGCATGAATAACGGTTTTCATGAACATTCCCCTTCCACACTTGTTAGGAATACGTCAGGCGCTTCATGGAATGCACGTCCGCAAAAGTCCATCCATTGTGTTTGGCCCACATTGTAGTATGATCCCTATCATTTTACCATATTGAACAAGCTGCGCGAAATTGCCCCCCTTCATATTTCCGAATCGTTCCTTTTGATCAAACGTTCAATCCCCCAAAAGAGGGGATATTCACAGACACTGGATTGAAGTAAGCTTAACGATAGCATCGTTTTTCTCCATCCCATCAAGCACATGATGTGTGTGAAACGCCAATAAAAATGAATGATCATTCATTTTGTTATGGTATAATGGTAACAACATCCTCACACCAATAAGGAGGCCCGTTCGCCATGCTGCTCGATAAAGTGATCAAAAAGCGGTTTGAAACGGAGACCGTGCAAAACGTGCGCATCGCCAAAGGAACGGCGATGTTTCAAGGCGTCCGTCTTACCGTCCGCTGCTTTGTCATCGATGGGGTGCTGATTGACACCGGCGCAAAATCGATGGAAAACGAATTTACTTCGTTTTTCCAACAACAAGACATCGACCAAGTCGTCATCACCCATTATCACGAAGACCATACCGGCTGCGCAGCGTTTTTGCAGCGGAAGATGGGCCTGCCCATCTATATGAACGAACTGATGATCCATTATTGCCAGCAAAAGGCGGACTATCCGCTCTATCGAAAAGTGTTTTGGGGCAAGCGCGATCCATTCACCGCCAAGCCCATCGGCGCGACGTTTTCCTCGCGAAGCGCAACGTGGGAGGTCATCCCGACGCCAGGCCATTCAATCGACCATGTGGCGTTTTTGAACCGCAAAACCGGCCAGCTGTTCAGCGGCGACTTGTACTGCCAAGAGAAAACGAAAGTCATCTTGCGCGAAGAAAACATCCCGGCGATCATCACTTCCTTGCAACATGTGTTGACGTACGATTTCGGCGACGTCTTCTGCGCCCATGCGGGCTATCTCCCAAACGGGCGCGAAGCCTTGCAGCGGAAGCTTGACTATTTGCTTGAACTGCAAGGGACGATCATCGATTTATACGAAAAAGGAACACCGCCCAAACAAATCCAGGCCCTTTTGTTTCCGAAAAAATACCCGATCGTCTTTTTCTCGGGTGGAGAATGGGACTCGCTCCATATCATCCGGTCGGTCATTCAGGAATATGAGACGAAACAGGCGAGCTGAAGCGGGGCTACCCGAAACAGCCACACGCGGCTTCGGTCAGCTTTTTTGCGCCTGAGGCTATCATTTTTCTGTAGTTGCATCATGCCGTTCGCCGCCTGGCAGACGATGGTTCCCTATCCGCCGCTGTCTATGCTATGCTAATAAAAAAAGAGAAAAGGTGTTGGGTATGAAGCCATATATCGTTGTCGGAGCTGGCATTTTAGGGGCCTCTACCGCCTATCATTTGGCTAAAGAAGGGGCAAGCGTGATGATCATCGACCGCGGCGACAAAGGCCAAGCGACCGATGCGGCGGCGGGGATCGTGTGCCCTTGGCTCTCGCAGCGCCGCAACCAAAAATGGTATCGGTTAGCGAAAGGCGGGGCGAAATTTTATCCTTCCCTCATTGAAGAGCTGGAATCATACGGGGAAACGGAGACCGGTTACGCACGCGTCGGGGCTCTATGGCTGCACACAGATGAACAGAAACTGGAACAAATGGAGGAGCGCGCTCTCAAACGGCGCGAAGACGCGCCGGAAATGGGAGAGATCGTGCGGCTTCATCCCCAAGAGGCGAAGGAGCTGTTTCCGCCGCTTGTCGGCGAGCATCATGCCCTTTATGTGAGCGGCGCCGCCCGAGTGAACGGTCGGGCGGTGCGAGACGCCCTCATGAACGCTTCCCAAAAGCGCGGCGCCGCCTACATCCGCGGAAACGCCCGACTCCTGTTTGAAGGCTCCCGCATCATCGGCGTGGAAACCGACGGAACGAAATACGCTGCCGAAGCGGTCATCGTCACGGCCGGCGCCTGGGCCGGCGAGTTGCTGGAGCCGCTCGGGATCAAACTGCTCGTCACCCCACAAAAAGGGCAGCTCATTCACTTGGAGCATCCGGAATGCGACACATCCCATTGGCCAGTCGTCATGCCGCCGAACAATCAGTATATGCTCGCCTTCCCGGGAAGCAGAATTGTGATCGGAACCACACACGAAGATGAAGCGGGCATGGACATTCGCCCCACCGCCGGGGGAATGCACGAATTGTTGGACAAAGCGCTTGCCGTTGCGCCGGGGCTCTCCACCTGGACATATATCGAGACGCGAGTCGGATTCCGCCCGCGCACGCCTGGGTTTCTCCCGATCTTCGGACCGCTTCCGGGCTTTTCTGGGGTGTATATCGCCAATGGGCTCGGCTCCTCAGGTCTCACCGTCGGCCCGTATTTAGGAAAGGAGTTGGCGAAACTCGTCATCGGCCTGCCGACGGAACTCGACCCAAGCGATTATGACGCAGCAAGCGCCGTCGCACCGATCGTTCAATGAGGGGGATCAGAAAAAGCAACAACGGAGCTTCCACGATATGGACAATAGCCAACGCAGCGACTGATATCCCTTTCTCACCGTCAGGGCAAAGCTGACCGTGTTTTGTCAGCTTTGTCCTTCATATTTTTTCAACTGCTCCGTCAGCTTGTGAAACAGCTCCATATCTTTGCGGTCAAGCGCTTGATCGATTTGCATCTTCAAAATCGACACTTCATGGCGTTTCAACGCTTCATCGAGCACTTGCTCGGCCGCTTTCGCCATTTTCTCATGCCGCTCGTGCCGTCTGACATTTTCAAACGCTTGGTGATCAATAAGCCGAAGGTACGAAAAATTCCTTGCCTTTCCTGGAAAATGGAGCGTCAAATAGAGCGTCTCGTTCGGATGCAGCGCCAAATCGCCCATAATCGAGGCAAGGCTCGTGCTTTTTTGACCGCGCCGATAAAAGACGAGCCCTTCCTCTTCCGCCATCGCAGTCGAAATGATCAGCCACCGCGCCTGCTTTTGCTCGGTTTCCGTAAAATGGACGTTCTCAAGCAAATGGGGGTGTTGAAGCAAGTATTGCAGCACAAATCGGGCATCGGGATGCTTCAAACGATGCTGCTGCAAAAACGTTGTTAAGAACTGCCGCTTTTCTGAATAGGACACCCATCTCGTCATAGCCTCACCCCCTTCAACTGCTTCTCCATGGAAGATAACAGCGGCCGCAGCGCAAGATCGTCTCAACAAGCCTCGATGATCCATTGCTATTCCATTCACGTCTTTGTTTTCCAGTATACTTGATTGCGCCCCGCCGTGCATCTGAAAACCACAGGGCAAGGCCCCTTTCATTCCGACACCAAGCGGCAAACGAAATAGAAAAACAGCCGCCCTTCATTTCCAGGCGGCTGCTCCTTCTAAGCAACGGGCTCTCGGCTTTCCTTTCCATTGCTAAGACCTATGGCCTACGCCAACTGCATCGCAAAGTGGCCGTTCAATCCGAGCGCTTCGGCTGTGGATGCTTGCACTTGCCGCAACAGCGCTTCGTTTTTCATCAACGACTCGCCGTAAGACGGAATCATCTCTTTCACTTTCGCCCGCCATTCGTTCATCCGTTCTGGGAAGCACTTCTCCATCACTTCAAGCATGACATGAACCGCCGTCGATGCCCCTGGCGACGCGCCGAGCAACGCCGCGATCGAACCATCAGCCGCATGGACGACTTCCGTGCCAAACTGCAGCGTTCCTTTGCCGCCAGCTTCCGTGTCTTTGATCACTTGCACGCGCTGACCCGCCACGACGATGTCCCACTCGTCGCTTTTTGCCGTCGGGACGAATTCCCGCAGCTCTTGCATGCGCTGTTCTTTGGACAACAGCACTTGCTGGATCAAATAGTTGGTCAAGGCCATATTTTTCACGCCCGCCGCCAAGATCGTCAATACGTTATGCGGCTTGATTGAAGTGAACAGGTCGAGCATCGATCCGTTTTTCAAAAACTTTGGCGAAAAACCCGCAAACGGCCCAAACAACAACATCTTTTGATTGTCGATAAACCGCGTGTCCAAGTGCGGCACCGACATCGGCGGCGCACCGACTTTCGCTTTGCCGTACACTTTCGCATGGTGCTTTTCCACAACCTCCGGATTGTTGCACACCATAAACAACCCGCTCACCGGGAAACCGCCAATCCCCTTTCCTTCGGGAATGCCGGATTTTTGCAACAAATGGAGGCTGCCTCCCCCGGCGCCGATGAAGACGAACTTGGCCGCATGGCGCTCAACGGCGCCCGTGTCCAAATTCCGCACCTTCAACTCCCATAAGCCATCGCTTGTCCGTTGGATATCCTCGACATGATGGCGGTAGTGAATGTTGACATTTTTCCGTTTCAAATGTTCAAACAGTTGGCGCGTCAACGCCCCGAAGTTCACGTCCGTCCCCGATTCGATGCGGGTCGCCGCGATCGGCTCGTCCACCACCCGCCCTTCCATCATGAGCGGCACCCATTCGGCCAACTTTTTCGGATCATCTGTGAACTCCATCCCTTTAAACAGCGGATTGGCCGCCATCGTTTCATACCGCTTCTTCAAAAATGCCACGTTATCTTCCCCTTGCACGAAGCTCATATGCGGCAGCGGGCGGATGAACTCTTTTGGATTCGCGAGCACTCCGCTGTTCACTAAATGAGCCCAAAACTGCAAGGAGACGTAAAACTGTTCATTGATTTTGATCGCTTTGCTGATGTCGATCGACCCATCGGACTTCTCAACGGTATAGTTCAGCTCGCAAAGCGCCGCATGCCCGGTTCCAGCGTTGTTCCACTCGTTGGAGCTTTCCGCTCCTGCCTCTTCCAGTCTTTCAAAGACGACAATGTCCCACTCTGGCGCCAATTCCTTCAAGAGCGTCCCCAACGTCGCGCTCATAATGCCAGCGCCGATTAAAATGACATCCGTTTTTCCTTGTTTGTTGCCCATGTTTACCATCCCTATCCATGAATAGTTGTAAAAGAGCATCGAGCGATCGCTCGAAATGATTCCACCGATACCCCTCTTATTTTTGAGGGCGATTTCAACATTTATTATAACACAATTGATTAATAGTATGTCACTATTATCAATTTGAACAAAATATATTACTATAATTCAATGCAACATCGTATATTCATAACATCAACACAGCCATCCCAACATCGCCCTTCATAATAATTTTACAAAATCGTTGAATATTTCGCCACCATCTCGAGAAAAAACGCAGAGATTTTTCAAGAAGACTGATGAAAAACAAACGAAATCATTTCATAGCAGCAAAAAAGACGGCTCCATGCCGCCAAAGCGTCATATAAGCCATCTACACCCGAAACATTCCAAGGTGACATCCATCGTATTAGGCAATCGTTTTTTCAATTTCTCTAACAAATGGCTCGTGCGAAGTATTCTCTAAAAAATCTTCGAATATTTCATCAAGTTGCAAGTTGAGATCTTCATTGACCTCATTCCCGTCCTCGTCATAAATCTCAAAGTGGCTGTACTTCCATTGATCAAATGTTTCCCTAAGCAAGTCACAGTATGTCACCCAACGCTTTCCATAGTTAGACATATACGTCGGCACCCATTGATCAATGTAAACGTTGTTTAACAACTCATCTAACGGAGAACAATAAAATCGCGAGCCCTTACTTCTCCCCAGCGATCGGACAAGCTCGGCAAACTCTTCCTTCTTCATTTTCCTCACTTCACCGGAATAGTCATAGCTGATCTTGCCGTTGTATGGGTTGATGAATGGTTCAGCGGTGTATATCCATTGGTGCGGTATATGCGTTTGAATCACTTCCATGAGCATTCGGGCAATGAGTTGCGGGATATCACGGAAATCCAATTTTTCTCTTCCTCCCTCACAAGAAGATGCGAAACAACACCGTCTTTCATCCCGCAATGGAAACCGTAGGATGAAAGGCGGCCAAATTTCGTAATCAAGCAAGGCGCTTCCGCGGTCACGGTCTTCACAAACGCAGCGGCCCTTCGGCATCCTTAGGCCATGCCGTCCATACGACGATCAATTGGCCGCTTGTCGTCACCAACCTTCTTATTCCCCATGGCCATCCCCTTGTTTTTTATTTCCCTACTCTTCAAGCAATCCCCGAACATCTTCCTCTAGAAGATCCACCAACCGAGCAATGTCTTCCACCGTCATTCCTTTGCGCTCCATGTTACGAATCAGCTGTTTCATTCCTTGTTGAATTCCACGTTCCATCCCTTCTTCCAACCCCTCCTTCCTTCCCTTTTGCTCATAGGAAATGATCAGCCCCAACACGTTCTCTTTTTCTTTCGTTTCCATCGCCTTCACTTCTCTTTGCAGTTGTTGCTCTTCCTCCTCCGACAACTTCACATACGTTTCAAAAAAGCCCAAGAGCAGCCGCTGCCTCGCTTCATCCAGCTCCAATCGCACCAACATGCGCAAAAACTCTTTTTTCAACTCGACTTTCTCACTTTCAGTATACCCCATTTTGCCAAGCAGCGCAGCCGCAATCGGATTGTCATGCCGAATAGAATCCCGCCAATGTTTCTTGCGCAACTCCACCGGGAAAAAGCGGAACTGCAACACCTCGCCAAAGGGAAACTCAATCGAAAACACGGACGGTTCATCACGGAGGGCATCATGGCTGAAGACGGCAATGGGAACAATGCGGATGCGGTATTTTTCAAACAAACGGCTGAAATAGACAAACATGCGCTCCGGAAAGGACGACTGCACGCTGCTTTGATTCTCCACATGAACGATGATCAGTCCATCTTCCCCTTTCAGCTTCGTCTCGACCAACAGATCAACGCGGTATTTTTCTCCTGCGGTCACATCAGTGAACAGTTCTTCGGACAAAAAGGACAAATGGCGGAAATCGATATGCTCGTGCATGTCGGGGAAAAAGAGGAAGAAAAACTCTTCGAAGAACGTCTGGATCAGCTCTTTGAACAATCGGTCATGGTCAATGGCCATCCGATCACCTCACGATGAAGATGTTCACCAACTATCATTCGTGAGCACGAGGCGAAAATCCTGCATGTACGATATAAAAAATGGAGAGCCAGGAAAAAAGCTCTCCGTTTTGTGCTTGCTCCCCGTCATACAAACGGCAGCGAACGCGAGTGAAAAACACTCAGTTGAAAAAGGCTGCTTCAAAAAGTTATGTCATCATCACCTTTTGAGACCGCCCTTCAGTAAGTACATCGCCACGACCAGCGTTTGCTTTTACTTTCTTAGAACGGCCGGCGGGTATTTCAGCTCAGGATGCAACGTTTCAAACACATCAGCAACATTTAATATCGTTCCTTCCCCAAAGGCTGGGCCGATGATTTGCATCCCTACAGGAAGTCCTTGAACAAAACCACATGGCACCGTTACAACAGGCAAGCCCGTCAAGTTAAACGGTCCTGTAAAACGGATGATATGGTCAAGAAAGTTTACTTCCTCTCCATTGATCCATACCGTATCCTGCCCGATTTTGGGAGGGAGAAACGGAATGGTTGGGGTGATCAAAACATCTACCTTATTGAATATTTCCATGAACTCGTGATCCAATTTCAAACGAATTTGTTGCGCTTCCAAGTAGTCTACAGCGGAAGGGAGTTCTCCAAGCTTTAAAGGGAAACGGACATCATCGCCAAAATCTTCTTCCCTTTCTACTAAATGATTGTGATGAATAGCGCTGGCTTCTGAAAGAATCGTGATCATTTCCGCATACTGCGCATATTGCAATGTTGGAATTCGCACGGTTTCTACAACAGCACCTTCGCGTTCCAAAGAAGCAATCGCCTGTTTAACCGCTCTTTCGACTCCTTCATCCACATGATCAAAGAAGTACGGTTCTATGCCAATTTTTACACCTTTAACAGACTCCATGAATTGTGTGGAATAACTCGTTGCAGGGGCATCGGTGGAAGTAGGATCTTTTGGGTCGTATCCTGCCATGGCTTCTAAAATATAGGCAGCGTCCCTCGCCGTTTTCGCCATCGGACCGATATGGTCCAACGACCATGCAAGCGGGAAACAACCATATTTGCTTACTAGTCCATAGGTGGGCTTTAAACCGACAATGCCGCAAAACGAAGAAGGAATTCGAATCGAACCACCGGTATCTGTTCCTAGGGAAGCAATCGTCATATGCGCCGCCGTTGCGACCCCCGATCCTCCGCTTGAGCCTCCGGGAATGCGTTCAGGATCCCAAGGATTTCGGGCAGGTCCGAAATGAGGATTATTGTTCGTTGCTCCCCAAACATACTCATGCAAGTTTGTTTTTCCAGGAAACACTGCTCCCGCTTCCGTCAACTTCTCGATTACTGTCGCACTGTAAGTTGGCCGGAAGTTTCGGTGAATTTTTGACCCCATCGTTGTTGTTTCATTAGCTACGTAAAGAATATCTTTGATTGCTATAGGGATGCCATGTAGCGGGCCGCGGTAATTTCCAGATCGGATTTCCGATTCCGCCAACTCAGCTTGCTTGCGTGCTTTCTCTGCTGTCACCTCTATATAGGCATTCAGCTTATTGTTTAATGTTTCAATTTGTTCGAGTACATCGTCAACGAGCTCAACAGGTGAAACTTCTTTGTTTTTTAGAAGAGGGGAAAGTTCAGAGATTGTTTTCGTATTTAGCCGTTTTTCCACGATACACACCTCCCGGTTGGTGGACGACTCCAATATCTGCCTCATTCAAGCCAAGTTTTTCGACTCCCTGTTTTAGTTGCTGAATGGCTTTCCACTGATGCTCAAGCATCATCAATTCCTGTTCTGAACACTTAATCCCTTTTTCTCTTAATTTCTTTTCTATGCTATTGCTCATTTCGTTTCCTCCCTTCTAAAATTATTATACATTACAAGAATTAAATTCCAAAATATTTTGACTTAACAAAATATAATAAATATACACCCGATTATTTTGACAATACTCTACTGAATTTCCTAAAATGTAGTTAGACATCACCCGTCGAAGGTTCGTTGTCAGCGATCCAAGGTTCCTATGTAACCAATCCTAAAATCTAAAAGTAAAGAGGGGAACGCCATGGAAGCGAAACAAACCGTGTTTGTCAATGAGTTCACTAACGGCATCTTAGACCCTCATGGAAACATGCTTGGCCCCGTGCAGGATGGGGGATACATTGTCGCCAATACTACTCCTGGTTGCTGGGGACCGATGATCACTCCTTGCATCCGCGGTGGCCATGAAGTGACAAAGCCCGTTTTTGTCGAAGGCGCTGAAGTAGGAGACGCCATTGCGATTAAGATCAAATCGATTCGCGTCACCTCTATCGCCACATCCTCAGGAAATGATAAACCAATGGAAGGTCGGTTTGTCGGCGATCCGTTCGTTGCTGTCAAATGCCCACAGTGCGGAACGATGTACCCGGAAACGAAAATCGAGGGGATCGGCCCGGAAGCCATTCGGTGCGCGAATTGTGGCGCGGACGTGACTCCATTTGTATTTACGAACGGCTATACGATGACGTTTGATCCAAACCGACAAATCGGCGTGACCGTGCATAAAGAAGCGGCAGAACTCATCGCTCGACAAGGACGGTACTACATGGCGACACCCGACAACTCCGTCCAAAACCCGATCGTCACGTTTGCGCCCCATGACTTAGTCGGAACGGTGGCCAGACTCCGCCCGTTCCTCGGACAGCTCGGCACCACCCCGGCGCGTCCGCTACCGGATTCACATAACGCTGGCGACTTTGGCCAATTTCTGATCAACGCCCCACATGAATACGGGATTACGAAAGAACAGCTGGAAGATCGCACGGACGGACATATGGACATTAACCGTGTACGCGAAGGCGCCGTGTTGATCTGCCCTGTGAAAGTGCGGGGCGGAGGTGTTTATCTCGGTGATATGCATGCCATGCAGGGCGACGGGGAAATTGCTGGGCATACGACCGACGTATCTGGCATCGTCACCCTTCAAGTGAAAGTGATCAAAGGGTTGACCATTGACGGACCGATTCTTCTTCCTGTTGCTGAGGACCTCCCCTACTTGGCAAAGCCATTGACAAAAAAAGAAAAAGAGATCGCCCTCGATTTGGCACAATCATGGGGGGTAAACAAGTTGGAAGAATCGTTGCCGATTTCCTTTGTCGGGACAGGTGCCAACCTAAATGAGGCAACAGAAAACGGGTTGCAACGGGCAGCGAAAACGTTAGGCATCTCTGTCCCTGAGGTGATGAACCGTGCCACGATTACCGGCGCCATCGAAATTGGCCGACATCCTGGGGTCATCACCGTGACCTTCTTGTGCCCTGTTCGTTATTTAGACAAGATTAGTTTGACCTCGCTAGTGTACGATCAATATCGCAGCGTTTTGGAGTAAAAACATGTCGATCATCACTAAAGGCTTCATCCTCTCGCACTTGCCAAGCAGGGATGAAGCCTTATGTTTGTCAAGATTCGGGCACATACATTTTCTGCAGCGGAAGCAGCGCTCTCGCATCGCTAGGCATGTTCTCATACCAATGGACAATCAAGTTGACCAGCTCTTCCAAATCAATCAGTTTCACGGAATTATGTTTGGCGACTGCCTCTGCGTGGGACGTAAAACCGCCTGTGGAGACGAACAGGCAATTGGCATCAATCGGGTTGGCTCCGAGAAGCTGCTGGATTTCCGGGGCCGAGGCGGCGCTTTTGCGATGCTTCACTTGCACCTTGATTACAGGTTTTTCAAAGCCAAACGCGTCCTTATAGGCGAGCACATCCACACCGCCGTCAGGGCCTTTCGGACTCACTTGCACATTGTACCCCATTGCTTGAAGCAAGCCCGCCACTAAATCTTGCATTTGCCACGGATCAAGCTTGTCCACTTTGTCTTGGATCATCATCAACGCTTTTCCAACAAGGTCTTCAACGATTTCTTCCGTTTCCCCCTCTTCATGTTGAGGTTTTGAGAATGGTTCACTGTGTAAACGCTGCTCGATTTCATCGCCCCATTCGTCCACTCGAAACACCGTCAGCGTCGAACCTAAACTGTTCTTCGCTCCGTCTGACAGCGAATCCCTTGGAACTGTCGCATTTTCCCATTTTACCCGGATGATGTTCGGATAATAGGGATGCCCGATGGAGGGATCGTAACGATGCTCTTCTGTCACGGTTCCAACAATGTACTCCCTTTTCTCTTTTGAATATGTGATCACTCGATCGCCCTTTTTGATTTCATGGGCAAACCGCCATACTTGATTCACCCAACTCGTTCTCGATTTTGGTTTTGACTCGGCAAACACTTCATCCGCCTTTCGCTGCAGCTGTTCTTTCGACCGAAAGCGCTTCGGATCGCCCAATCTCGCCCAACCGATCGATGCGATGCCCTTTTCCAGCCAAAGCGGAATCAGTTCATTGCGATCGCCCGCGCGGATCATCCACCATTTTGACATCCAGGTTCCTCCTTTTGGCAAAAAGAAATCGCTCCGTGAAGCAGCCATTCTTCTAAAAACAGGAGCTGAAACAATGAGCCAGCTCCCCGCTGTAGGCAATGGCGTTTAAGAGGAGCCAAACTGCAGATCACACACGATTGCAACCGCCGTCATCGTTGCAAAAGCAGATTGACTTTAGGCCAGTCGGCAACGAGAACGGCATCCCGTTCTACGGCGATGTGCACGACGGCAATCTACCTGATTATATGTGACCAGAAAGGCTTGCTTGATCATTCAATACTATACAGCTTCAACTCAAATTCCTCTTCGGCATACAGCTCTGTGGTACGTCCTGATACGTCCTCTAGGCGTAAAACGCATATTTCTCCCATTCGATACCGGTCTTCTAAAAGATGAAACACCACTTCTATCTGCCGTTCTGAAACTTCCCCAGTGGAATCAAAAGTAATCGTTACCTCATTCGAAATTCGCTCGTTATTGCGGTAAAATGCTGCCCGCAACGTTCGCGGTTGCCGCTCAGATGAGACTTTTTCTTCTTGGAAAAACGGAACGATAAATCGGTAACTCGTAATGACTTTTTGAATCGAAGCAACCTGTACGTTTACCCGTTCCGCTTCAGATTTACGAGCTTTTCCTTTTATTTGCCGATATTCGATTAACGGAATAATGCTTTCTTGCGGCATTGCACCGCCATGAACAAACCGCAATCCGCCACCGGCAGTAAAGCGATTCAGCCCCTTTGCAATGACTGTTTCACAATCCACACCTAAATAATCGAGAGAAGCTTTGATCGCGCCAACAGGGACCGTTAAGTTTTTCCCAATCGCAAAGCGACGATTCCCGTCATAAATTTCTCCCTTTAAACTTTCTGCTTTCTGAAATTGCTCGACTTGGGAAGTTTGATATAAAAAGCCGTGATCACTTGTTAGAAATATACGAACAGCTTCATACGTACCTGTTAATTTGCGAACGGCTGCTTTTATCCGTTCTAACGCATTTTCGACTGCTTCATACGTATATGCTTCCGTTTTGCTCGAATCGCCAATCGCGTCAATGGCATCATGATACAAATAGACAACGCGCTTGCCACGAATATACTCTTGTCCTTCGTCTTTAGTTAATTGAATGAAGTCCTCCATTTTTAAAGCGATAGAATCCACTTCATACATTTGCAAAATGTTATTCCGGTTTTGCAAGCCTTTCGTAGAAAGATCATTCACATAAATTGTGCCATCTTCTTTTATTCCCGTAATCTTTCCTGGAAGCAATGCCGCCATTCCTAATTGCGTATAAGTAGGAAGCGTTGCCTGCATCGGAATGATTTTCACTTCTGTGTTTAAACGCTGTTGAAACTCTTCTAACAATTCCATTCCTATTTCATAACGAAGCGCATCGGAAATAATGACAAAAATACGCTCCCGTGTCGCCTCTAACAATGGCCGTATAAAATGTTGATAAAAATTTTTTTGCTGCATGACATTTGGAATGTTCCATTGTTTGCTCAGTCTTGTTTCCAACATGTGATCTGTATATGCCGCTAACGTCATTAAATATTTATTCTCATACCAGAATGTTACTCTTTCTATTAATTGTTCGTAACGTTCCAAATTCGTTTCTTTTCTGTACAGAAGATAAATATGGCGATAAAGTTGGTCGATACGATAATACTTTTCAGCATACAACGAAAACCATTCTTGTTCGTTTTTCGGTGCTTCATCTCGTTCAAAAATGATTTTCCATTCATAAAAATCAAGTATTTTCTCCAACAACTCATACTCTTGGGCAAAATGCGCCTGATACCAATAACCTTTCCTTCGTTCCGCCAAAATACTTTTCCATTCATTCACAAGGACCGTTTCATTTAATAATAATTCATGCAAAGCATCCAGCACTTTTCGTTCGATAATCGGAAACGTAAAACAACGAATGAACGCCTGATACGTATGCGTTTCTACTAATTGCGGCACATTCCACTTTTGTTCCAGTTCCAACAAAATCGTTTCTAATACTTCACGTTCGTCCGATTTCAACCAATCATCGATAAATACTTTACAAATATTTGGAACGCTACAAGGATAATGAACTTGTAATACATCTTCATCGATATTGGAAGCAACATGCTGGTAAACAATTGTTTCGATAATATGAGATAGATGGTGTTCTTCTTTCGGTGAGACGCCAAAATAATCTTCGATTAGCTCGAAAAACAGATTGACATCCAAATATTTGCCCATTTGTATGAGCGCTTCATTATCATCCGACATTCCGCCTTTTTTTGCGACGACGCTTTTCAATAACTCCTGTGGATGGATGCTTTTTGCATCACATAATACAGCCATCATCGTTTGCTTTACATCATTGGCATTTGGGTTATTTGGAAGCAGCTTTTTAAATTTGGCAACTCGTTGCTTGTTTTTAAAAAACGCCCAATGCTCCTCTATAAACGGTCGAATCGCTAAATGATCGATGCGAAGTTCTTTCATCATAATCGCGATTTCATCTGCTTGAAATTCTCCGTATTTGCCGCTGTAAAGAAGGATATCTAATAAAAAGTTATCCTCATCTTTCGGTTTGGCAAATGGAGCGTATATTAAATACGAACTTTCCGTGTCCTCGAGTTCCAACAATACTTTTGTTTGGAACGCATTGTGATCGTTTAATTTCCAAACTTTGATTCCCTTTTCATTCAACGCTTGTTCTATTTCTGCTAAATCGCGCTCCTCACTTTGCACATCATACCAAAAGACAATTGCACGATCCGAACCAATATTTTCCGTAAGCTGTTTTTCGAATAGTCGCAGTAACTCTTGAACAATATCCATATCTTACACCAACTCTCAATGTATTTCTTTTCCCTATTTTAAAGAAAGACAATCCAATGGCAAGTGAAAAAATGGATAGGGGGCTTCCCCCTATCCATTTTGCAGTGGTTATCTTATTTTCGCAAGGATCGTTTTTAATTTCTCGTAGTTCACAACCACTCCGTCATCTAAATCTAAGGCAATGCGTTGGTTGGCAAGTTCCGCTAATTTTTTATCGAATTCAACAAGCTCTTCCTGCTGGGCTCTAATTTGTTTCAATTGCTTCTCATAACGCTTCTTCATCGCAGAAGATAAATCCGGATTGATAAGATCTTGCTCGAGACGTTTTTGCTCTTGACGAAGTTTTTCTTGTAAGTTTTGTACGTACGTAAAGCGCATTGTTGCTAATGTTTCTGGCGTGTAACGGTGTAAGTAAAATAACGCACGGAAACCTTTTTTCGAACCAGACTCAACCATCCAATAAATCGGACGTTTTTGGTAAATTTTACAATGATCATCATAAAACTCATCAAAGAAATAACGCCGCAAACGCTCTGTCGGTGTTTCGTTGTTTTTCATCGTTAATGACTCCGCTAGCCAACGTAGATTCTCCGCTAACGTCTCTTCACCGAACATAATGATTAATAGCTCTTGCAAGCGGCTGATGACATCATCTTCAAAATAAGACGTTTCCGTCAATGGAATGATGCCATCTTTATCAGGCTGGAATGTTTTATACTTCGAAGCGTCCCAGTCACCACCTGCATACGCAAGACCTTCGGCATCTAACGAATAACGCCCCATCATCAAACCAACACAGTAAGACAAGAACGACTTCGCATCCCGTACTCGATCTGCCCGGCGGACTGTTATTTCTTCATCAGGAACTTCCGGGGTCAATTCATCTTGCAAACCGTATAATTCAATAAAAATGCGGTTCAATTCTTCCTCATTTTTCTTCAGTTGCTGGAACTGCTTTTCCGCATGGTCTTCCCAGTTGGCATAGCATTCCTCTAACGTCTTCGCTTTCCCGCGATAGGTGAGGAATGGATGTTTCTTAAAGTCCCAAGATGTTTCAAATGAATCCCAATCATTTTTTGAAATATGAATTAGTTCTTTAACCTTTTTATTAAATTGAACATTGCCAATAAGGCTTTCATAATTTGGGAGCGGTAATCGCACTACATCAGCAATTTGTAAATTAATTGTTGGGTTTAATATCTTTAATAGTATTTGAGCTGGTTTGGAATTCATACACGCCAATATAAATAATCTCTTATCCTCTTCAGCAAAAACTCCAGGGCCACCAGAATCATATAAAAATCCTTCTGGAATCCATCTCATACTAAAGGGTCCACTAGTTATATATGAAAATCCTATAGAAGGTTTAAAGTAATAACTCATATTTACAATTGTTCTTGTAAATGATTTATTTATTGTTTTGGCAAATTCTATAACTTCTTGACCGGAATTTTCCCAATTTATTAGGTATTCATTAAAGCCATACCATTTTCTATATCCTCCACCCTTACTATATGGAAACCATTTTGCTTTTGATTCTCGTGCTTCTTCGTGACTCTTAGCATGTTTGTAAACTTTTGTAATTGAAACTTCTGGCCAAAATCGAAGAAATCTTTTGTTATCTGATGTTGTCATTCCCCTTTTTACTTCAGCAAATTCCCCTAGTGGTTGTCCATTTTTAAAAATCTTTAAAACGTTACTGCTTACCCAATACGCAATCGGCGAACCTGGGATATCCTTGAAACCTTCTTGATTGCGCACGAATATATCATTTTCTTTTTTACATAAAAACATTTCTTCTTTTGCCCGTGAAGACGAATAATCTACTAATCGTACGTATTTTCCTTTGTAATTGGCAATGAACGATTGTCTTAATACAAAACTTGTACTTTGAACAACTTCCCCTCCAACTTCTTCAAAAGCACGAGTTCCCAGATGAAGCATTGAATAAATAGTAGTGTGACTTAAAAATTCTTTTCGTAATTCTTCAAAACTGCTTAAAAACATCCATGAATGCTGGTTTATTGCTGCTGAAAATCCGTTTTCGACGGTAAAATGTTGCGCGCGAATCATAAATGCGGCAAATAAATCGCTTTTCCCCTTTGGATAGTTATCACTTAAATATTTTTTTAGCTGTGGATTCATCCCTTTCGATCCCATATATGGTGGGTTCGTTACCACGATATCATACTGAGATGCCAACAACTTTGCTTGGATTATTAGTGCCTTAATCTTCTTCAACTGTTCATACACTTCAAACGTTTCTAAGGTAGGCACTCCGGACTGCTCAAACTGCTTGACTTTCCTTAAATCTCACATTTCGCACCCTCTCGACGAAAATCGGGAGGATTTTTTCGTTCCGATGTCGAATGAATCCTTGACACACAAGGAACGTAAAGGAGTTTTTCTCTTATGAACGTTCAAGTCAAAAAGGTCTAT
>NZ_JBREBQ010000026.1:0-44547 GCF_052906625.1 Geobacillus sp. CCR
TTATTGAACGGTTTTCTCCACGCCTTTATTATATCATACACAAAAGAAAGGGGGGAACGCGCATTCCTCTCCCACTTACTCCCTTTGGTCGTTGAAGTGGGAGTCTCCTGCGCGAAATAGGATGAAATTTCACCATAAGCTTGATCGCATCGCGCGAAGCAAGTCGCGACGGTGGTGAAACATGTGCTTTCGAGAACCCCCTTGTTCCATCGCCCCCTATTCAGTCACCGACTTTTTTCAACGGCTTCATGTTTAGCAGGATGGCGATTTAAGGGGAAATGCTGTTCTCCAACAGTGTTTCTCAAATGGAAAAACCTTGCAACACCATAGCGTCATTCCTTGCGATTTCTCACAAACTGAGCGAATCCGTTGTTTTTCACCAGCCTTTTAGGCGGAGTGCGAAACGCGCTCATGGAGGTTTTGGCTGGAAAGAAAACTGTCATATATACTTGTCCGAGCCCATAACTATAGTAACGAACCGAAGCCAACGCAGGCATTCATTCGCGATGTCCGCTTGTGCTTGGAAAATGCATATTGGGGGCTCGGCTATGGTGAAACGACTGAAACCGGTGATGGCGCTCGCTCTCTCGCTGTTTGTCGCCATCCTCGTCATTCCGACGGCGCTCGTTCTTCCATTTTATGACGGGAAGGTGGCCAAATTGGCCGAACAACTGCACAAGCAAGAACAAGTCCAACGGTCGCAGGCAGCCGAAGGACCGTCCATCGACGTGGCGGTCTATCGAAGCAAAGAACAACGCGTCGAACATATTCCCCTCGAGCAATACGTCATCGGCGTCGTTGCGGCGGAAATGCCGGCCGAATTTGAACTCGAGGCATTAAAGGCGCAAGCGTTGACGGCAAGAACGTACATCGTGAAGCAATTGCTCGCCAACCAGCCGTTTCGCCTGCCAAAAGGAGCGAATGTGACCGACACGGTGGCTCATCAAGTCTATTACAGCGATGACGAACTGCGAAAACTATGGGGCAGCGACTACGATTGGAAAATGAAAAAAGTGACAAAAGCGGTGATGGACACGCAAGGGCAAATTTTGACATACAACAATGAGCCGATCGAGGCGCTGTTTTTTTCGACAAGCAACGGCTATACGGAAAATTCGGAAGCCTATTGGCAAAGCGATTTTCCGTATTTAAAAAGCGTCGCCAGCCCATGGGACAAACAATCCCCGAAGTTTTACCAGCGAAAAACGATGCCAGTGGCGGAATTCGAGCGAAGACTGGGGGTCGAACTGCCCGCTGACGGCTCAGTCGGCGTCATTGTATCGCGCACTCCCGGCCGACGCGTCGGCGAAGTGAAGATTGGCGGCAAGACGTTTACGGGCCGCGATGTGCGCGAACGGCTCGGATTGCCGTCGAGTGATTTCACCTGGGTGCGCAACGGAGATGACATCATCATTACGACGAAAGGCTACGGCCATGGCGTCGGCATGAGCCAATACGGAGCCAACTTTATGGCCAAAGAAGGGAAAACGTACGCTGACATCGTCAAATATTATTACCGCGGCGTTCATATTTCGTCGGCGACGGCGTTTTTAAACAAATTGACCGCGAAAAATGGATGAACCGGGGTTCTGCCGCCCCGGTTTTCTGTCAAATGTTCGGGGCAAACGGCAGGGAGACGCCCCTCGCCATGCGCCCCTCATTTTTTTGCATAAAATCTAGTCGAATGTCAAAAAATAAGTGAAAAAATTATTTTCTATGTGTATATCTTTTCCTCTTTCTGTTCAAAATGGTTGCTGAGGTGATGAACATGAGAGAGGAACAAAAACAATCGTCGCTGAAGCGTCTGTTCCGCAAACGTTGGGTATTTCCGGCGATCTATTTATCGTCTGCCGCATTAATCGTCGCTGGTGCGCTTTGGTTCCAATTGGGCAAAGAGGAGAATACGGGCAGAGACAACGTGGCGAAAAACGGCACCGCCCAGCAAGAAAATCCGGCTGTTCCGGTCAATGAAACGGTCGAAACGATTGCGATGCCGGTGCTTGATCCAAATGTGGTGCAAGTGAAAACGCCATTCTACGATGACAAAGCATCGGAAGCAGAACAGGAAGCAGCCCTCGTCTTTTATGATCATACGTACCACCCGAACCAAGGCATCGATCTTGTGCGCCAAGACGGCAAAACGTTTGATGTCACCGCTTCCTTAAGCGGCACGGTGACGAAAGCGGAAAAAGACCCGATTTTGGGATATGTTGTCGAAATCAATCATGAACAAGGGGTCACGACCGTCTATCAATCGCTCGCTGATGTGAAAGTCGAAGCCGGCGACACGGTGAAACAAGGTGAAGTGATCGGCAAGGCAGGGCAAAGCGAATTCAACAAAGAAGCCGGCATCCACGTCCACTTTGAAATTCGCAAAGACGGCCGGGCGGTCAACCCGATCGACTATGTCGACAAACCGTTGACGGCTTTGACTGACAAAGCGGAAGACAAAACGGGAACCGATCGCGCCGCCACGAGCAAAGAAAAAGAATTGATGCCAAGTGACGAAACAGCGCCGACAGACGAAAACCCAGCGAATGAACAACCATCGGCTGACGACCATTCGACGACGCCAAGCGACAACAATCAAGACGAAAACAACGACGCTTCATCCTACAAAACGCCAGACGCCTCGATCGGCATGGCAAGAGCGTAATCGACAAGGCGTCGAGCAAGAGGAAACGAAAAACGCGACGAAAAGGCCTGTCCGTTTGCCAAGACAAGACAAGCGGGCGGGTCTTTTTGCTTTGCCGCTTCTAAAGTCAGACGTGGGAAAAACGGCAGCCAAAAAAGCTCTTCACCATAAGATAAAAAACGTTTTTCATGATAGGTGCCCAAAAAGTCATGGCTATTTTTTGTTCGATCGGGAGGGACGATGTTATGTTTGTGTCTAAAAGTTCAGTACATCTTTCGGTGATGAACCGCCAAAAATTATGATTTGAATATTCTTTCATTTTTTGGGAACAAGGATGGAAATAACCCCCTCTTTCCTTTAAAATAAATGAAAACGGAAACAGTTTCGTTTGTGAAACGTTTTATTCTTCACTTAACGAAAGAAAGGGGATCGTGGCCATGGACTACCTATACCACCCATACCCATCGCAGCGAGTGACGGTGTTCGCCAAAAACGGCGTTGTTGCGACATCGCAGCCGCTCGCGGCGCAGGCGGGGCTTGAGGTGTTGAAAAAAGGCGGCAATGCCATCGATGCGGCGATCGCTGCGGCTGCTTGCTTAACGGTTGTCGAACCGACGTCGAACGGCATCGGCGGCGATGCGTTCGCTCTCGTCTGGACGAATGGGAAACTGTACGGGCTGAATGCGAGCGGCTATGCGCCAAAAGCGATCTCGATCGAAGCGTTGAAAGAGCGCGGCTATACGGAGATGCCGAAGTACGGTTTTGCCCCGGTGACCGTGCCGGGCGCGCCGGCGGCGTGGGCGGCGCTGGCGAAGCGCTTCGGCCGCCTGCCGCTTGCCGAAACGCTCGCTCCGGCGATCGCCTATGCGGAAAACGGCTACCCAGTATCGCCGGTGCTGGGCAAATACTGGGCGAACGCTTATCGGGTGTACAAAGAAGCGCTGAACGCGCCGGAGTTCGCCTCGTGGTTTGCGACGTTTGCGCCGGGCGGCCGCGCGCCGAAGATCGGGGAAGTGTGGGCGTCTCCGGACCATGCGGCGACGCTCCGCTCCATTGCCGAAACGGAGGCGGAAAGCTTTTACCGCGGCGAGCTGGCGGAAAAAATCGCCGCCTTCTCGAAGCAATACGGCGGCTTTTTGGCGGCGGACGACCTCGCCGAGTACGAACCGGAATGGGTCGAGCCGATCTCCGTCTCCTACCGTGGCTATGAAGTGTGGGAAATTCCGCCGAACGGGCAGGGACTTGTCGCGTTGATGGCGCTCAACATCATGAGCGGGTTTGACGTGCCAAGCGTCCCGGATGTCGAGACGCACCACCGGCAAATCGAGGCGATGAAGCTGGCCTTTGCCGATGGCAAAGCGTACATCGCCGACCGCCGTTATATGAGCTGCAGCCCAGACGAGCTGTTGTCGGGGTCGTTTGCCGCGATGCGCCGGGCGCAAATCGGCGCAGAGGCGCTCACGCCGGAGCCGGGGACGCCGCCCAAAGGCGGCACGGTCTATTTGGCCGCCGCCGACGGCGAAGGGAATATGGTGTCCTATATTCAAAGCAATTACATGGGTTTCGGCTCCGGCCTCGTCGTCCCAGGCACGGGCATCGCCCTGCACAACCGCGGCCATAACTTTGTCTTCGATGAACACCATCCGAACGGGTTGGCGCCGCGGAAAAAGCCGTACCATACGATCATCCCCGGCTTTTTGACCAAAGGCGGCACGCCGGTCGGCCCGTTCGGCGTCATGGGTGGATTTATGCAGCCGCAAGGGCATTTGCAAGTGATCATGAACACCATCGATTTTGACTTAAACCCGCAAGCGGCGCTCGATGCTCCCCGCTGGCAGTGGATGGAAGGAAAAACGGTGCTCGTCGAGCCGCACTTCCCGCGCCATATCGCCGAAGCGCTCGCACGCAAAGGGCATGACATTCGCTTTGCCTTAGACGGAGGTCCGTTCGGCCGCGGACAAATCATTTGGCGCGATCCTGACACCGGCGTGCTTGCCGCCGGGACGGAGCCGCGCACGGACGGGGCGGTCGCCGCTTGGTGAGACTCACGATAAAGGGATGACTTCGATGAACCAGTGGCATTTGTTTCTCGCTTTTTTCCGCGTCGGCATGCTTGGATATGGGGGCGGCCCGTCTTCGATCCCGCTTGTGCGCGCTGAAGTGGTGGCGAAATACCGCTGGATGGCGGATGAAGAATTCGCTGAAATTCTGGCCATCGCCAATGCTTTGCCCGGCCCGATCGCCACGAAGCTTGCCGGCTATATCGGCTACCGTGTCGGCGGCGCGCTCGGTTTAGTGAACGCCGTGTTGGCGACGACGGCCCCGACGGTCGTGTTGATGATCGTGCTGTTGGCCGCCTTATCCTCGTTTAAAGACACACCATGGGTCGCTGGGATGACCAAAGCGGTCGTGCCGGTCGTGGCCGTCATGCTTGCCGAGATGACGTGGCAGTTCGCCAAACAGGCGCGCGCCGCCCTCGGCTGGCGGCCGGCCGCCCTGCTCCTTCTTGCCTGCTTTTTGGCCTTGCAGTGGCTCGGCCTTCATCCGGCGCTTGTGGTCGCAGTGTTGCTTGCGGCCGCGTTTGTCGGCCGAAGCAAGCCGAAGGCGGTGGATAGAGACAAAGGCGGAGAAAGGAGGGCGTCGTCATGATCTACTGGCAGCTGTTTCTCGCCTTTTTTTGGCCCGGCATTCTCGGCTACGGCGGCGGCCCGGCTTCCATCCCACTCATCGAGCACGAGGTCGTTGACCGCTACGGCTGGATGACGGTCAACGAATTCAGCGAGGTGCTGGCGCTTGGCAACTCTCTTCCCGGCCCCATTGCGACGAAAATGGCAGGTTATATCGGATACGAACAAGCCGGCGTCCTTGGCGCTGCCATCGGAGTGTTTGCCAGCGTCGCTCCGTCGCTCGTTTTGCTGTTGGCGCTGCTTGGGCTCTTGTACAAATGGAAAGACGCGCCGCAAGTGAAGCGGCTCACCGCCTACATCCGCCCAGCGATCGCCGTGATGCTCGGGATTATGGCGATCGACCTTTTCCGCGAATCGTACGAAGGGGCCGGGCTCGGCCAAACGGCGTTTCTCACCGCCGCGAGCGCTTTTTTGCTGCTGGGCAAATGGCGCATCCACCCAGCGTACGTCATCGTCTTGGCGCTTGTGTATGGGGCTTTCTTTTTGTCGTAATGCAGGGAAAATCTTTTCGGCGCTGCAACGGGATGCTTCATCCATGGGTGAGCATCCCTCTTTTTGTGGCAGTGCGGGCAAGAAAGAACATCGATGCAGAAATTCCTGTTGGAAAAGGCCGCAAAAAGCGCTCGGGACAGGAGCGTTTTCCTAATTTAGACGCCGGATGGCGAGCGCGGCAACAGCCGCGAAGGCAAACCGGCAGCGCCTTCACTCGACCGTAAATGTCGCCTTCGCCCGCGCGTTCGGCCAGTTTGGATCAGCGAGCCACCACTCAAGCGTATACGTCCCCGGTTCTAGGTCGCGGAACGTTTCCTGAAACGACAGCTCTTCCCCCTGTTTTAACGGCCGTTCCTCATAAATTTGCGCAAACATCTTCCCTTCGCTGAACTGCTTCATCTTTTGTCCATCGCGGTATAAAACGTAGTCATACTTTTTCGAGCTCGTAAACGTCACCGTTTGCACGCGTTCGGTTTGGTTTTTCACCGTGAAGGTAAACACGTATGCCCCGTTTTGTTTTTCATATGTCAGCGATGGCTCAAGCGTCCCGGCGATGATGCCTTTTCCGCCCGCGGGCGCCGGTTTGCCTGATGGCGCTGGGGCAAGCAAATCGTCTTTCGCTTGCGGCCGTTCGTCAGCATTGACATGCACGAGCAGTGCGCTCGCTGCCGCTACCCCTGCTAACGCCGCGGCGATGCCGATCACTTTTCCTTTGCCCATGTCGGTGCCTCCTTTTTACCTCTTTATAATATAGTCGTTTCCCATTTCGCTCTCGTTACAAACCGCAAAAAAATTGTGAAAAAACCGTTGTCCGCCTTGATATTTCTGGTATATATGCCCGATTTGTCTAATAAAATGTTACAAATTGAACAGCAATGAGAGTGGTTGAGGTGGGGATCGTTCACAACCGGCAAGCGACGCGATGAAGACGCTTCTAAGACATCCAACGAAAGCGGCGCCCATCATTGGCAAGACGAGTCTCATTTCACACTTCTCACTTCTCACATCCAACCTAGGGAGGGCGAGTGGTGTGCACGATTACATCAAAGAGCGTACGATCAAGATTGGCAAGTATATCGTGGAGACAAGGAAAACCGTTCGCGTCATTGCGAAAGAATTTGGCGTATCCAAAAGCACCGTGCATAAAGACTTGACCGAGCGGCTGCCGGAAATCAACCCGGAACTGGCCCAAGAAGTCAAACAAATTCTCGATTACCATAAATCGATCCGCCATTTGCGCGGCGGGGAAGCAACGAAGAAAAAGTATAAAAAGCAGACGGTGAAAAACAACTGACTTTTTCCTTGCCATCTGCCGTTTGCAGTATCATTCCGGGAGGCAAATATGGTAGAATAAACAATTAGGAATGATTTTAGGGCAGAGGCAAGGAGGAGCATGTATGTTCTCACGAGATATCGGCATTGACCTAGGCACGGCGAACGTCCTCATTTTCGTCAAAGGCAAAGGCATCGTGCTCAATGAGCCGTCCGTCGTGGCGATCGATAAACACACGAACAAAGTGCTGGCAGTGGGCGAAGAAGCACGACGAATGGTCGGACGTACTCCTGGGAATATTGTTGCCATTCGGCCGCTCAAAGACGGCGTCATCGCGGATTTTGACATTACCGAAGCCATGCTGAAGCATTTCTTAAGCAAGCTCGACCTAAAAGGCTTTTTCGCCAAACCGCGCATTTTGATTTGTTGCCCGACGAACACAACATCCGTGGAACGGAAAGCGATCAAAGAGGCAGCGGAAAAAAGCGGCGGCAAAAAAGTGTACTTGGAGGAAGAGCCGAAAGTCGCAGCCATTGGCGCCGGAATGGACATTTTTCAGCCGTGCGGAAACATGGTCGTTGATATTGGCGGTGGCACGACTGACGTCGCGGTTCTCTCGATGGGAGACATCGTCACCGCCTCTTCCATTAAAATGGCCGGGGACAAGTTTGATATGGAGATTTTAAACTACATCAAGCGCGAATATAAGCTGCTCATTGGGGAGCGAACGGCCGAGGAAATCAAGATTAAGGTCGCAACGGTATTCCCAGGCGCACGGTCCGAAGAAATCGACGTCCGCGGCCGCGATCTCGTCACCGGACTGCCGCGCACGATCACCGTTCGATCGGAGGAGATCGAACGGGCGCTTCGCGAGCCGGTGTCGTTGATTGTACAAGCCGCCAAAAGCGTGCTCGAGCGCACCCCGCCGGAATTGTCGGCGGATATTATCGACCGCGGCGTCATTTTAACGGGTGGCGGTGCATTGCTTCATGGCATCGATTTATTGCTGTCAGAAGAGCTGAAGCTTCCGGTGTTCGTCGCGGAGAATCCGATGGACTGCGTCGCTCTTGGCACCGGGATTATGCTGGAAAACATCGATCGGGCGCCAAAATCGCAATTGATTTAAAAAGCCGTCATGCCCTTTGGCCAAGAGATGGTTCATCTGGATCAACCTTATAGAGTCAACCTTTTGCGTCATTCAGGCGCAGACCGCTTTGGAAGGACGTTTTTCTCATGGCTTGATCAAAATGGATACAACCGCCGCCGGGACAAGCGAGGCGGGCAAAAAAGGAATGGCGGGGGATGCCGCGGCTGCCCTTGCCCGCTTATAATGAAAGATGGAATGGAAAGGAGCGGAGCGGCAGGGCAACGCGCCGCCCGCTTGACCATAGGGAACACCCCATCCGCCGCTGCCCAAAGAGCGGCCGCGGCTTTTTCTGATCGATCGGACAAGCGAGGTGCTGGTCATGTTGAGAGGGTTGTACACCGCCGCGAGCGGCATGTTGGCGCAAGAGCGGCGCGTGGATTGGTTGACGAACAATTTGGCGAACGCCGAAACGCCGGGATACAAAGCCGATGCGGCCGCGATGAGAGCGTTTCCGGAACTGTTGATGAGCCGCCTCGAGGATCAACCGATCCCGACCGCCTCAAGGCGCGCCATCCCGACGCAAACCGTCATTGGGCCGCTCGTTACGGGCGTCTATATGCAAGAACTCATCCCGAACTTCCGCCAAGGGGATGTGAAAGAAACCGGCTTGGCGACCGATATCGCCCTTGTGGACGGACAAGTCCCCGTCGACCGGGCGAGCGGCCAGCGAGGCGCGCTGTTTTTTGCCGTCGCCAACGGTCAAGGGGAGGTCCGCTACACAAGAAACGGTCATTTCGCCTTGAGCCCGGACGGCTACTTGACGACGCAAGAGGGCTGGTATGTGCTTGATGCCAATGGCGAGCGCATTCCGCTCTCAAGCGAGCGGTTTGCCGTCCGCGACGATGGAACGATCATCGATGAGAATGGGACGGCCACCCGTCTCGGCGTTGCATTCGCCGCCAATCCGCAAACGTTGGTCAAGGAAGGAAACGGCTTATTCCGCAGCACGACAGGGCCGTTGCCGCAGGCGCCCGGCAATGTGACGTATACGGTGAAACAGCGTTTTCTCGAGCGGTCGAACGTCGACATTGAGCGGACGATGACCGATTTGCTCGCTGCCTACCGCGCATTTGAAGCAAACCAAAAAATCGTCCAAGCGTACGACCGCAGCTTGGACAAGGCCGTCAACGAAGTCGGCCGCCTGAAATGATGAAAGGGGGACAAGCCCGTGCTCCGTTCGATGCTCACCGCCGCCAACACGATGAATGCCTTGCAACAGCGGCTCGATACGATCAGCCATAACATCGCCAACAGCAACACCGTCGGCTTTAAACGGCGCGAAGCGAGCTTTGCCGAGCTCTTGACCCAACAAATCGACCGCCTGCCGAACGACGAAGCGCCCCGGCAAACGCCAGCGGGCGTGCGCTACGGCAACGGGGCGCGTCTCGCTTCGACGATGC
This sequence comes from Geobacillus sp. CCR, assembly GCF_052906625.1. Taxonomy (NCBI): domain Bacteria; kingdom Bacillati; phylum Bacillota; class Bacilli; order Caryophanales; family Anoxybacillaceae; genus Geobacillus; species Geobacillus sp. CCR. The sequence goes on from NZ_JBREBQ010000026.1 coordinate 9,635, forward strand.
TCATCACCAAGCAAGGTGCGCTGGTGGAAACCGGCCGCCGCCTGGATTTTGCCTTGACGGACGAAAACCAATGGTTCCGCGTCCGTCTGGCCGATCAAAACGGTGCGGAAACGATCGGCTACACCCGCGCCGGCAACTTTTCGCTTGCGCCCATGAACGGCCAGCTTGCTTTGACGACAAGCGACGGCCTGTTTGTGCTTGATGAAAGGAACGCGCCGATTGTGCTTCCCGCCGATGCGCATGACGTACAGATGTCCCCGACTGGGACGTTGACGGCAACCAATACCGACGGCCGCGTTGTCGCCCGCGTCAATTTGGGCGTCACCATGATCCGCCGTCCGCAGCTTCTGGAAGCCCGCGGCGGCAATGTCTATGCGCTTCCCAACGTCCCAGGCGCGGCCGAAGAACTGAACGGCAGCTTGCGCGGCCAAATCAGCGTCAAGCAAGGCGCGCTCGAACAAGCGAACGTCGACCTTGGCGAGGAAATGGTCGGCCTGATGGCGACAAGCCGAGCGTATCAGCTCAACGCCCGCGCCGTTTCCATCTCCGAACAAATGCTCGGGCTGATTAACGGCATGCGCTCCTCATAAGGAGGATCGCGATGAGTGACGAGAGGCATCAAGAACCTATGCGCTCGCCGTCTTCCCGGATGGCGAGGCGGAAAGGCCGAGTAAGAAAGAGCCCGCTGACTCCCGCCGAACCGGAAGCCAAAGCCCTTCTGCCGGAAGGGGAAGCGGCCGCGCCGCGCCGGTTCGTCCGCACCCGGCTCATCCCGATCTGGCTTCGGCTGATCATCGTGATCGTCTTGATGGCCGCAAGCCTCGCCGCCGGCGCGGTCGTCGGCTACAGCGCCATCGGCGATGGGAAGCCGCTCGATGTATTCCGCCCGTCCACGTGGAAGCACATCATCGATATCGTCGAGAAAGGAACGGATCGCGGCTGATGAAGCCGCCAAACGAGAGAAAGGAGTTTGTCCATGCTTGACATCCAGCAAATCCAGTCCATCATCCCGCACCGCTATCCGTTTTTGCTTGTCGACCGCATTCTGGAAATCGAAGAAGGCAAGCGCGCCGTCGGCATCAAAAACGTGAGCGCCAACGAATCATTTTTCGCCGGCCACTTCCCTGAATACCCGGTCATGCCTGGCGTGTTGATCGTCGAAGCGCTCGCCCAAGTCGGCGCCGTCGTCCTCCTGCAGAGCGAGGAAAACCAGGGCCGCCTCGCCTTCTTCGCCGGCATCGACAACTGCCGTTTTAAAAAGCAAGTCAAGCCGGGCGACCAGCTCCGCTTGGAAGTCGAAATCCTCCGCGCCCGCGGCGCCATCGGCAAAGGCAAAGGCATCGCCACCGTCGACGGCGAGCTTGTCTGCGAAACGGAGTTGATGTTCGCTCTTGGCGACAAACGAGCTGACTGAACAAAACGCGTTCCTTCGGGGAGCGCGTTTTTTTGTCGGCTGCGCTATATAGCGTGCGAATGAAAAGTTTCTTTCTGGGAAAGATAAACAAGGACCGGCCTTACATAAGGTCACCACAACCAATAGAAAGGAGCAGATAGGATGAAGAAAAAAGCGTTGCTGATCCGGCTGTTCAGCGCCCTTGTCGCCCTCTTTTTAGCGGCTGGATGCAATATGAACCGCGACAACAACAATCCTCCGCCGCCAAACAACCAAAACGATGTCAACGACCAAGACATGAACCCGGCTGATGACATCAACCAAAACGATAACGTCGACAACGACAAAGACAATGACGGCATCCCGGACAACCGCGATACCGATTTGAACGACAACCAAAACAATCAACTCCCGCCGGGAGACGACACGAACAACGGACCGGGCGACGATGAGCGCGATACGGTTCCGGACCGCGAAGACCCGATTGAAGATCCGCGGGATGCAAATGACAAAGACAATAAAGACGAATAGCGCAAACAAAGGCTGCCTGTCGGGCGGCCTTTTCATTTGGCCAAAATTAGTACCGATTTCGGCTAGATATGTCTGTTGATATCCGCTATAATGGGGATGTCCATCGATTGTCGAAAAATGCGGACAGGAGAATCATAGGGGGGGACACAATGGAAGAAACAATCAGCCTGCGCGAGCTGTTCGATACATTGCGCAAACGGCTTTGGCTCATCGTCCTGATCACCGCGCTTGCTACCGTTGTAAGCGGTGTGGTCAGCTACTTTATATTGACGCCGATTTACGAGGCGTCGACGCAAATTCTCGTCAACCAGGCGAAATCCGAGCAGCAGCTCTACAACTTCAACGAAATCCAAACGAACGTGCAGCTCATTAACACGTACAGCGTCATCATTAAAAGCCCGACGATTTTGGAAAAAGTGAAAGACGAGCTCCACCTTGACCGGACGCTTGACGAACTGAACGAACAAATTCAAGTCTCAAGCGAAAAAGACTCACAAGTGTTCTCTGTCACCGTCCAAGACCCAGATCCAGCTATGGCGGCCAAGATCGCCAACAAAACGGCGGAAGTGTTCAAAAACGAAATCGTCAAAATCATGAACATCGACAACGTCACCATTCTCTCGAAAGCGGAAGTGAAAGAACATCAAGCCCCGGTCAAGCCGAAGCCGCTTCTCAATATGGCCATCGCCTTCGTCGTCGGCCTCATGACTGGCGTCGGACTTGCCTTCCTGCTTGAGTATTTGGACAACACGATCAAAACGGAAGAAGACGTCGAAAAACATCTCGGCCTGCCGGTGCTCGGCGCGGTCAGTTTAATCACGGCGGAAGGCGGCCAAAAAGCGAGACGCGAATCCGCCATTCCACAAACAAGAGGTGAAACCATTGGCTCGTAAACCAGCAACATCGATCCGCAAAGCGGAGCGGAGACTGATCACGGTCGACAACCCAAAATCCCCCATCGCGGAGCAATACCGAACGATCCGAACGAATATCCAATTTTCATTCATTGATGCGCCGCTCCGCTCCCTAATTGTCACGTCAACCGGCCCTGGCGAGGGAAAATCGACCACCGCGGCGAACTTGGCTGTCGTCTTCGCTCAACAAGGGAAAAAGACATTGCTCATTGATGCCGACTTGCGCAAGCCGACCGTCCATTACACGTTCCGCTTAAACAACTACAAGGGATTGACCAACGTCTTGACGGGCTCGGCGCCGCTTTTGCCGACGTGTCAAGCGACCGAAATCGACCACTTATCAATCTTAACGTCTGGCCCGATTCCGCCGAACCCTGCCGAGCTCCTCAGCTCGAACGCGATGGCGCAATGCCTCGAACAGTTGTATGAGACGTTTGATCTTGTCATCTTCGATACCCCGCCCGTCCTCGCCGTGACGGATGCACAAATTTTAGCCAACCAATGCGACGGCACGGTGCTGGTCATCGAAAGCGGCGGCACCGAAATCGAAGCGGCGGTCAAGGCGAAAGAACTGCTCGAAGCGGCCAACGCCAAACTGCTCGGCGTTGTCTTGAACAAGCGGAAGCACCGTGACGGCGGGTACTATTACTACTATCAATACAAGTAACCACAAACGGCTTCCCGACCGCGGGAAGCCGTTCTGATAGAGAAAAGGGGAGAGAACCGTTGAGAAACTTCGTCTTCATCCTTTTGCTCACCGCCGCTTGCCTTGCCTTTCTGATCACCGGTCACTTGTACTGGGAGCGAAAAATCGAAGCCACGGTGCAAGCGGCGCGGGCGAAAGTCGAAACATCCGCCAAGCAAGAAACGGAGACGAGCCAAACGGAAGTGATCCTCGCCCGCGCCAAGCAGCTGCCAGCGGCCGCGCAAGCTGCCATCAAGCGGGCGGTGGAGGAACACCGTCCGATCCGCCTCGTCATCGCCGGCTCCGAATCAACGCCAGAGAACGGCGGCTGGCCTGAGCGGTTGAAACAAGCGCTCGATGACGCCTACGGGAAAGGCGTGTTTCACATCACCGTCCACGAATACGACGGCTTGACCACCGCCGACGCCGACCGACAGCGCATCGCCGCCGACTGGGCCAAGGACAAGCCGGATCTTGTCCTGCTTGAACCGTTTTTGTTAAACGACAACGGTGTCGTGACGATCGACGACACTCTTGCCCATATCAAATCGATCATCGACGAGCTCAAATCGGCGGCCCCGAATGCGGTCGTGATCTTGCAGCCGCCGAACCCGATTTACAACGCGACCTACTACCCGCGCCAAGTCGAGCAGCTTGAAGCGTTCGCGAAAGAGAACGGCTATCCTTACCTCAACCATTGGCACGCCTGGCCTGACGATCAAAGCGAAGAGCTGAACCGCTACGTCGACCCGCAAACCGACTTGCCGACCGAGGAAGGAGCCGCGCTTTGGGCCGATGCGCTCGCCAAGCGCTTCATCGCCCAATGAAAACGCGCACCTCTTAAGGTGCGCGTCTCATTTACTTCGCCGCCGTCGCTTTCAGCTCCAGATGCTCTTTCAACTCATTCGAAATCGCCAGCCGTTCGCTCTCTGGCACGATCAAGTAATAAATGCCATTGATTTTCGTCCCTTGTCCCGTAATATGCAGCTGCTTAATGTGCTTGCGGGCGTCTTTGTAATTCGCTTGAATTTCTTTCATTTCCTCAAACGTCAAGTTCGTTTTCACGTTTTTCCCGATCGCTGCGAGCACATCGCTGTAATTCGTGAGCGACGAGAAGCTGGCGCCTTTCTCAATAATCGCTTGAATGATCTGCTTTTGCCGGTCCTGGCGCCCGAAATCGCCGCGCGGGTCCTCTTTCCGCATGCGGGAGTATTTCAGCGCCTCGTCCCCGTTCAACGTAATCTCGCCTTTCGGGAAGTGCGTTCCTTCATACGTAAACGCGAACGGGTTGTTCACCGTCACTCCGCCGACCGCATCGACGATGTCGCGGAAGCTTTCCATGTTGACCTTAATGTAGTAGTCAATGGGAATATCTAAAAAGTGTTCCACCGTCGCCATCGTCATCTCCACTCCGCCAAAGGCGTACGAGTGGTTGATTTTATCTTTCGTCCCTTTTCCGATAATCTCCGTTCTCGTATCGCGCGGCACGCTCACCATGTCAATCGACTGCTTGTTTGGATTCACCGTCATGACGATGAGCGTATCGGCGCGTCCTTTATCCCCTTTCCGTTCATCGACGCCGATCAACAAAATGGAAATCGGCGTCTTCCGTTCAAACGAAACGTTTTCTTTCCGCTTCTCCGACTTCCAGTTGACGTTCTCGTGCATTTGGTTCGCCGTCTGTTTCACATGATGATAAATGGAATAGGCGAATATTCCTGCTCCAGCGAATAACACGACGAGCAATCCCGTCACCCAGCGGAGCCATGTTTTCTTCTTTTTTCGACGTTCTGCTCTCATGGGCACTCTTCCTTTTCCATTCAGAAATTTTCGTGCATACCATTTCGATTATAGACCGTTTTCGAAAAGAAGACAACTGACAGCCGCATTGGCGGGCGTTCCAGCTTGCCCCCTAATCAGTGGAATTTGCCTTCCATTTCGACAATGTTCGACAAACCTCACCCATTGATAGCCTGTTTTTCCTATGTTACCATAATAGGTGTTTAGTAGAGCGAAAAAAGGAGGAGTGGACGATGATCGACATTCATAGCCATATTTTGCCTGGCGTTGACGACGGAGCGGCGGCGATGGAGAACGCCATCGCCATGGCGCAAGCCGCAGCCAAGGAGGGGATTACAACGATCATCGCCACTCCCCATCATCAAAATGGAACGCATGACAACCCAAGACCAGCCGTCCTTTCCTTGGCGGCGGAACTAAATGACGAATTGAAACGGCGCGGCATCGCCTTGAACGTGCTTCCAGGCCAAGAAGTGCGCATCCACGGCGACTTGCTTGACGGCCTTGCCCGAGGCGAGGTGATGACGCTTGCCGATACATCATACATGTTGATCGAATTTCCGCCCGATCATGTGCCGAAGTATGCGGAGCAACTCCTCTTTGATGCCCAAGTGAAAGGGTTTATCCCGATCATCGCCCATCCGGAGCGAAACGCCGAGATCATCGAAACCCCCGAGCGGCTTTACCAGCTCGTCAAACGCGGCGCCTTGGCCCAGCTGACGGCATCAAGCATTACGGGCCATTTCGGCAAGAAAATCAAAACGTTCTCGTTTCAGCTGATCGAAGCGAACTTGGCCCATTTCATCGCCTCGGACGCCCACAACACGAAAACGCGGCCGTTTCGCCTCCGCGAGGCGTACGAGGTGATCCGGAAAGAATACGGGACAGACATGGTGTACTACTTCCAAGAGAACGCCGAGCTGCTCGTTCGCGGCCAAGCCGTGTTCCGCGACGAACCACAGCGGGTGAAAAAGAAAAAGTTCCTTGGCCTCTTTTAGAAATAGTTGGCAGTATGATATAAAATAATTTAGAAATACTTCTTTTCTTTTGCCCGTTCGTTGTCGAAACATGGCTTGTTTCTTGTAGAACGATTCAGAATGATGTCGACCGACATCCAATAGCGGCGGCTCTTTCTTTAAGACAGTTTGGCTCGCGCAGCAAGAGATTCATAGCGGCGGCTTCTTTGTCTTAAAGACAGGCCGTTTTCTTCGTTGATGCCGTTTCGTTCGGTGATGTCTCCTTACCGTTATCAATGGAGGCACTCGGCCATGCCGTGGGTGGGGACGATGACGGTCCTGGCACCTTAGACGCCCGTCGTCGAGGGTGTGGCGTGAGGGCGGGTTAGATGCCCGATCTAACTTATTTTGTTTCTATGTGCTTCACTGGCCATGCTATAATCAGAGCAAGGAGGTGAAGCCATGAGCCAAGAGCTGAAAGAATTGCTTCGTTCCGTCTTGCAAGAAGAACTGAAACCAGTCCACGACAGGCTTGAGCGGTTGGAAGGCACAGTCGGACACATTCGCCAAGACGTATCCCAGCTTCAGAAGGAAGTCACCCAACTGCAAGAAGGTCAACGGACATTAGAAACCACGGTTTCCCAAATTCAAAAGGATGTTGCCCAGCTCCAAGAAGGGCAGAAGGCGTTGCAGCGTGATGTCGCCCAACTGCAAGAAGGTCAACGAACATTGGAAACGACGGTTTCCCAAATCCAAAAAGACATCACTCAGCTGCAACAAGGCCAACAAACATTAGAAAACGAGATGGCCGGCATGAAGCAGACGCAAGAACGAATCCTCGAAGAGCTGCGCGTTTCCAAACACAATCAAGCACTCATTTTAAACGATGTCACCAGCATAAGAAAATCCGTCGATGTCACCGTCTCGTACTTGCAGCGCCGATCCGATGTGATGTTCGACAAACTGATCGATCATGAAAAAGAGATTTTAAATCTGAAATCAAAAATGCCAAACTAAGTCCCAAAAAGGGGCTGTTTTTTATGCCCATATGCATCGGCGCATCGGCGCAGCCAGCGTTGCACCGATGCGCGGGGGCATATGGGCCAAAATACATAGGGGGTTCCATCAATTGAAAAAAGTGCGCAAAGCGATGGTCTCGGCGGCGAAATCCAGCTCACCGACGCGATTCAAAAGCTCAACGAAATCCAGCGCGTCTTCGCCTACGAATTCGAAGGAAAGCGCTACGACGTCGGCGAAAAGCTCGGATTTATTAAGACGACGATTGAGTTTGCGTTGCAATACGATGAATTAAGAGACGATTTACTCGCATTTATGGAGAAAATTATTGCGGAAACAAAACAAAATACGAATGCATCATAACGAGCCATGGCGAACATGGCTCGTTATCTATTATACGAAGGGAGACGCAGTGCGTTGGCATATCGAAAACGATTAACGTTTTTAATAATATTGGACTCATTAATCGTGTTAACGGCGATTTACGTCAGCTTGTTTACGCTTCATCCAGAAATACAAATATGGAAGTATAAATCGGTTCTTTTATCGGCGTTGACGCTGCTTGTTAGCCATCATTTTTTTGCATTTACATACCGTTTGTACCATAAGGCATGGGAGTACGCAAGCATTGGCGAATTAACGGCGATTATCAAGGCAGTCACCTTTTCGATTATCACAACGTCGGTTGTTCAGTTTGTGGTCTTTCAAGATATTTACGTCCGCGCGTTAATGATTACGTGGATGATCCATATTATTCTCATCGGTGGTTCGCGCTTTGTCTGGAGAGTGTTCCGCGACCGTTACATAACACCAAACGCGAATAAACGGCGGACGCTGATTATCGGAGCGGGATCCGCAGGAATGATGGTCGCGCGGCAGTTAGTGAACAATCCGGATGCGGAGCTGAGACCGATTGCCTTTATTGACGATGATCTGAACAAGCAAAAACTGCAGTTTTTCAACATTCCGGTTGTCGGAACGACAAAAGACATTGAAGATGTTGTTCGAGCGTTGCGCATTGAGCACATTATTATTGCGATTCCGTCGTTGACAAAAAAGGAACTGAATCGCATTTTTGAGCAATGCGCGAAAACGAAAGCAAAAACACAAATCATTCCGAGACTCGAGGACATTGTAACAGGGAAAGTATCTGTCAGCCAATTCCGCGATGTGCAAGTGGAAGACTTGCTTGGACGGGAACCGGTCGAACTCGATATCGAAAGCATCTCCAGCTACATCGAAAACAAAGTCATTTTAGTCACGGGCGCCGGCGGTTCGATCGGATCGGAAATCTGCCGGCAAGTATGCCAGTTTCGTCCGAAAAAAATCATCCTGCTTGGACACGGCGAAAACAGCATTTATCAAATCGACATGGAACTGCGCAATCACTATAAAGACCAAATCGACATTGTCCCAGTCATTGGCGACATTCAAGACCGCGAGCGCATGTTTGAAGTGATGGAAGAACATAAGCCGGATGTCGTCTATCACGCAGCGGCGCACAAACACGTTCCGTTAATGGAATACAACCCGAAAGAAGCGGTCAAAAACAACATTTTCGGCACGAAAAACGTCGCCGAAGCAGCCGATACGTTTGGTGTCCAAACTTTTGTACTCATTTCGACTGACAAAGCCGTCAACCCAACCAATGTGATGGGAGCGACAAAACGCTTTGCAGAAATGATTATTCAACAACTGGACAAGCAGAGTAAGACGAAATTTGTCGCCGTTCGTTTCGGAAACGTCTTGGGAAGCCGCGGTAGCGTTATTCCGTTATTTAAAAAGCAAATTCAAGCAGGTGGGCCTGTCACTGTCACCCATCCGGATATGACGCGCTATTTTATGACGATCCCGGAAGCATCTCAGCTCGTCATCCAAGCCGGCGCGCTCGCTAAAGGCGGCGAAATCTTCGTCTTAGATATGGGCGAACCAGTCAAAATCGTCGATCTCGCGAAAAACTTGATTAAACTATCCGGATATACCGTCGAAGAAATCGGCATCGAATTTACAGGCATCCGTCCTGGCGAAAAATTGTTTGAAGAACTGCTTAACGAAAACGAAGTTCATCCAGAGCAGGTGTTTCCGAAAATCCATATTGGGAAGGCGACGGCGGTGGACGAAGCCATCCTCCGCGACTTTATGGAACGGTTTGAAGGAATGAGTGAGGAAGAGGTAAGGGAGACGGTAGTGGGGATTGCAAATGGGCGGGTTGTGGTAAATCCGATGGTGAATATTGTGGATCTATCATCATTATAATATTAAAGCGGGCTAGTGAATGACTTATGAATCTAATTTTAAAAAATGCGACCTACTTGTTTATCAGCAATGTAATTTTGCGTTTATTTTCAGCTTTAACAACCATTATGGTTGCTAGATATTTAGGGGCCAATGATTATGGAATACTTAGCCTAGCGTTAGCCATATCTAATATCGCAGGGTATTTTACTGATATGGGTTTGTCGCACACCTTTATCAGAGAGGCGACAAAAAGTGATGTAAACGATCTAGGAAAGCTGGTAGGAGGTCATTTTAAGCTTAGAGTCATTTTTGTTATTGCTGTTTCTATCGTCCTTTATGTAGTAGTTGAATTATTATATAAAGATCTGTATGTTAAAAAAACAATTTATTTAATGGTTTATCCCACTATAGTAGGGGGCGCCATGCAGGGGATAGGGGCTGTGTATTTCCAAGCTTTGCAACAAATGCATTATACAGCTCTTATTAGAGCGGTGTCGGGACTAATAACAGCAACTACTTTGATTCTAGGTTTAATTTTTAAATGGCATTTATTATTGTTGGCGGGTATCTATGGTTTTTCTAGTTTACTTGGAGGATTATTTAGCTTTTTTCTATTATTGCAGAGGGTCTCCTTGTTAAGAGGATGGGAGACAAATTTATTGAACGACCTCTTGAGTTTTACAGTAGGCGGGCTGTTAATCATGATATTGCCCCAGATCCCATTAATTATTTTGGAAAAGGTTTCTGATTTCAAACAAGTTGGCTATTTTTCTGCCGCATATCGAATTCCTTCTATGCTCTATCAAGTACCGGGTATAGTGGCGGCAGCCTTTTATCCCGTTTTGTTTAAATATGGGACAAACAAAGAATATGACAAACATTTACAAATGACGACTATAGAATTAAAGATCATGACTTTATTAGGTGGATGTATGGTTATCCCATTTTTACTGTATTCAGATTGGTGGGTAAATATTTTATTTGGCCTACATTGGGGGGAAATTTCGTCTTTGCTCTCGATCATTTGCATTGTAGTTTTGTTGCAATCAATTAGTTATCCACTTGCTGATTCATTAACGACCAAGGGTCAACAAAAGAAAAGGACACTAGTAATGTTTATTGTGTCGATAGTAGCTGTCTTGAGCAACTATTATCTAGGAGAGGCTCTGCATTCGTTAGGGAGTGCTATTGCTGTTGTTATTACGGAATTTTTCTTACTAATTGGGTTATTGTTATTTAATAAAAAGTATGGTTTTCTAATATTGTGGAAGGGATTTATATATAATTTGGTTATTCTGTTGACTGTTTTCTTTATGGGCAATCTGTTTAAAAGTTATATTGATCCATTGATTGGGAGCATACTCTTTGTCTTAATATTTATTTCCCTAGTCTTAGTATTAGATAGAGAGTTGCGGTTGTACTTGAAATCGTATAAAAATGAATGATTAATGCAGTGCTATGCTGTTGAAAGACATTAAGGAGTGTTCACTATTGCCTAAAGTTAGTGTAATTATTCCTGCCTATAATGTGCAAAATTATATTGAAAGATGTTTAACTTCTGTATCTAACCAATCCCTAGAAGATATTGAAATCATTGTGGTTAATGATGGTTCGACTGATGATACATTAGATATTATTCTGAAGTTTGCAAATTTCGATAATAGAATAAAGGTAATTGACTCTGAAAATAGAGGAGTTTCAGCAGCAAGAAATCGCGGATTGTTCCAAGCCACAGGAAAGTATATTTATCAAATAGATGCGGATGACTGGATTGAACAAAACGCCTTAGAGGAAATGTATGAAGTTGCTGAAAAGAATCGGGCAGATGTTGTTATTGCGAATGCATATATTGATTATGATAATGGAACTCTTCTGCCTTTTATAGACGGAAGGTTAATAAATGAAGAACCGATTAAAGATTTCTTTCTTGGGAATATTAAAGCTAGTGTTTGGACTAAATTGTACAGGAGGGATTTATTTACTAACTATAATATTGGATATGTTGAGGGAATCAGGGTTGGAGAGGATCTATTGATTAACTTTTTTTTAATGCTACAGGCTAAAAAAGTGATTAAAATAGAGAAATCTTTTTTGCATTATATACAGAGGGAAAATAGTGCAATGCACTCCTACAAATCGAGTATGTATGATATTTACAAGGTGTTTGATGAAATTGAAAGTTTTTTGAAACGAAGTAATCTCTACAGAAAATATAAGGATGAGTTTTTATATTTAAAATATATGCATACGTATTATTTTAGAGTAATATCATCTGTTAATTTAAGTTCCATTCATAGGGATTTTTATAGAAAATGGAGAAGGGAAAGAGATAGGTATTTAGGCAATCGTTATATATTAGAATTTTTAAAAGAACAGAGCCATGTAAATAGATTGTTAAATGAATTATATACAATCAATTACTTCCTTGGGTTGGCTATTGGAGTAGTAAAAGCAAGTGTTAAGCAGTTAAAAAGTTTGTTATGGGGGCACTCCGTTTAAACAATATTTTTTAGGTGAAGGAGCTTTATTGATATGAATCGGCATCGTATTGCGCTTTTCCTCCCCTCCCTCCGCGGCGGGGGAACCGAGAGGGTAATGGTGAACTTAGCGAAAGCATTTGCCAAAAACAACTTTCAAGTAGACATGGTTTTGGCCCAAGCAGAAGGGCCTTACCTGTCCCAAATCCCAAGTGATATTCGTATTGTCAATTTAAACGCATCGCGCGTCGCTTTGAGTCTATTCCCATTAGCGAAGTATTTGCGCAAGAACAAGCCGTTTGCTTTAATATCCGCGTTAAATCATGCCAACATTATCGCGATTTTGGCTGCAAAAGCCTCTTTGTCCAAAACGAGGATTTTCGTTACGGAACATAGTACGTTAAGCCGCTCCTTGTTGCATCCTGCAAATTTTCGCACGAAACTCATGCCTTTTTTCATGAAACTCTTCTATCCAATGGCTGATCATGTCATTGCGGTGTCTAACGGTGTAGCGGATGATTTATCGAAAACATTAAACTTTCCTCGATCAAAAATTGAAGTGATTTATAACCCAATCGTCACGGATGATTTATTTCAAAAAGCGAATGAGGAAGTGGATCATCCTTGGTTTAAAAATAAGCAACATCCAGTCATTTTAGCTGTCGGGCGATTGACAGAAGCTAAAGATTACCCTACGCTTATAAAAGCCTTTTATCATGTACGAAAACAAAAGGAAGCGAAATTAGTGATTTTGGGCGATGGCGAAAAGCGGGAAGAGTTGTTAAATTTAGTAAAGGATATGGGATTAGAGCAGGATGTGGACATCATAGGGTTTGTGCAGAATCCGTATGCATATATGAAACGTTGTTCAGTATTTGTTCTTTCTTCTAAATGGGAAGGATTGCCTACTGTTTTGGTAGAAGCCTTAGCTTGTGGAGCAAATGTAATATCTACAGATTGTCCGAGTGGGCCGAGAGAGATATTAGAGAATGGAAAGTATGGTCGCTTGGTAAGGGTAGGAGATGAAAAGGGACTAGCTAAAGAAATTTTAAAGAAATTAGAGTATAAAAAAGGAAAGTATAGTAATCATAGCTATAAATTATTTACTGATATTGAGGTATTTAAAAATTACTTTAAACTTTTTATGTAATCAGATTACATAAATTCTCGAGAGCTTTATTACCTATTGGAGGATAGCATACAATTATGCTTAATATAGATACTTATCGGTATTTGAAAACTGTTTTGTTAATTGTATTATCAAGTATAATAGGTCTTTTTTCCGTATTAGTCGGGTATATAAATGAAGGAGTATTTGGAAAAGGGATTATTATTACCTTATTGAGTTGTATCAATGGTTCCATCCTATTACTTTATATGAGACAGAGATTAAAGAAAACCGCTGATATTATGGACTTTGGATTCATATTTTCCGGATTTTTTATAGTATACAACGTTTTTTTACTACTAAATGTTGGCGTTAGTTTTAGTCAACAAGGTTTAGTTAAGACCCAATATCCTATTAGTTTTGAAGCTGATATATATATTAAGGCCAGTTTATTAGTGTTTCTAGCGTGTTCAGGGTTATTAGTCGGAGAAACCATCTTTAAGCAGAGTAATGAAAAAAGATATGAAATAGAAAAAATTTTGTTTAACTCAGGTAACAATGTATATTATGTAAGTGGGGTTTTGCTATTTGTGATAGGTATCGTTCTTTTATTCTTTGATTACAATAGAATAGGAGGATTTTTTTATGCATTGAAACTAGACCGGGGAGTTAGAATGGATTTACTCTCTCAAAGTAGGGGGAATTTACCTTACTCCTCTTTTATCTTTACTGGGTTAGCTTTAATAGCGTTTAGTCTTCGAAGACTGAGCATAAAAAGCTTTAAAAGTATTATTTTAATGGTTCTTTTAGCGGCTTGGTGCACATTGTTAATTATACAAGGAGATCGGCGTTTTTTGCTCTACTCGTTTTTGATTTTCTTTACTATATATTTTTATGGTAAAAAAATAAATATAAAAAGAGTGCTTTTCTCCTTGATACTATTATATGTTTTATTTTCCGTGTTTCAACAAGTTAGATATATGATTCCTCTGATTTTAAATGGTGAGGCTTCAATTAGTGACTTGGTCAACAAAGTGCAAAAAGACTTTAATGTAGAATGGCTATTGCCTGTATCGAACGAGGCTGCTGGTCCTTATTTTACTCTGCTTTGGCACTTAAAATTTGGTTTTTCCACCTTGTATGGTTACTCGTATGTGATGTCTATACCTAATATATTGCCTAGAAGTTTATATCCAGGTGAAAAACCTCTTACCATTGCGCAAGATTTTGCGAATTATATTCACGATGTTTATTATCCGTTTAGGAGCTCTATTATCGGATGGGGGTTTAGTCCGATAGCTGAAGCATACGTGAATTTTGGTGTAGCAGGTGTTTTTATCGTATTTTTATTATTATCACTTTTGTTTAGAAAAATATCAGAAATTAAGCATAGAGCTAATGGCTATTGGATTATGATTGTGGGTTCGCTAATGCCTCAGGCTTTTAACCTAAACAGGATAAATTTTTCTTCTGTTGTGCAGGAGTCTGTAATTAATTTGTTTATTTTATTTTTCTCTGTATTCTTTATTCATATTGTATTAAACAACCGGTTTTATAAGAAGAAAAGACGGATTACGTGATTGATATACGATTTTACCATTTGTAAAAAGGAATGAGTGTAAGAAAATGAAAAGCATAAAGTTAATCCACCTCATCACCGGCCTCAACACCGGCGGTGCAGAGATGATGCTGTACCGGTTGTTATCCAAAACCGACCGTAACAAGTTCGAGGTTTCCGTGATTTCGTTAACCGATGTCGGTCCGGTAGGGGAAAAAATCAAAGAATTAGGCATTCCAGTCATTGGGTTAGGGATGAAAAGGGGAATCCCCAACCCTTTCTTTTTATTCAAATTGGCTAAAATATTAAAAAAAGAAAAGCCCGACGTGTTGCAAACGTGGATGTATCATGCCAACTTGATGGGGTTGTTGGCCGGGAGATTGGCAGGCGTAAAGAATATTGTCTGGGGGATTCATCACAGCAACTTGGATCCAAAGATCGAGAAAAGACAAACGATTGCTGTTGCGAAATTGTGCGGTTTATTGTCTCGTTTATCTAGCAAAATCATATGTTGTTCCCATGCTTCATTGCAATGTCATGAACAATTAGGGTATAGCAGGGAAAAAATGATGGTCATCCCCAACGGCTTCGATCTAGGATTGTTTCAACCGAACCGTCATTCTAAATCCTTATTGAAGGAGCTTTTCTTAGGGGATGATTGTTTGTTGGTCGGCCATGCGGCGCGTTGGCATGGTCAAAAGGATCATCCTAATTTAATCAAAGCGGCAAGATTCGTGGTGGAACAACTCCCTAATGTCCATTTTGTGTTATGTGGAGATGGGATCACGCACGAAAATGAAACATTGTCAGCTCTTATCAGGCAGGAAGGAATCGACAAACATGTCCATTTGTTGGGGAGAAGAAATGACATTCATACGTTAATGCCCCAGTTTGACGTGTATGTTTCTTCTTCAAAAGCGGGAGAGGCGTTTCCGATCGTATTGGGCGAGGCCATGGCTTGTGAAGTCCCTTGCGTCACGACAGACGTCGGGGATTCTGCATACATTGTCGGAGATACGGGATTTGTCGTTCCTCCTGAAAATCCTCAAGCTCTTGCGGATGCCATCATACGGTGTCTCAGCCTTTCAGCTGAAGAGCGCAAACAATTGGGCAAGAAGGCAAGGCAGCGGGTGGAGGCGCATTTTGCGTTGGATTTAGTAGTGGAGAAGTACGAGAGTATTTATCAGTCCCTGTTATCGAGAAAATAAGTTAAAAGGTGCTTCAGTTATGATAAAAGTCGCCCATGTTTGCACATCGAGTTTCAGTCACAAAATATTAGTTGACAAACTAACGTTATTAAAACAGAGGGGATATGATATTCATCTTGTTTCTTCCAAGGAAGGCTATAACGAAAAGTTGATGCAAAACTACGATTTCAAGCTTCACTTTATCCATATGAATCGCAAAATTCATGTATTAGATGATGTTGTGTCTATTTTTCATATGGTTAGGTTGTTCCGTAAAGAGAAGTATCAAATTGTCCATACCCATACAGCGAAGGCAGGAATTATTGGGCGTGTTGCGGGGCGATTGGCTGGTGTGCCTGTCGTTATCCATACTAGCCATGGGTTGCCTTTTTATGAGGGGCAGAGCAAGCTTAAGTATTATACGTATCGCTTTCTTGAGAAAATCGGCGCTTGGTTTTGTGACGCGATCGCCTCGCAAAATCGGGAAGATATGAAAAAAATCGAGCAATATGCTCCGCGCCAACGTGTGTATTATGAGGGGAACGGGGTGGATTTATCTAAGCTGGATGACCGAAATAAACATATAAGCTGTGAGCAGATTACGGCCTTGAAAGATCGGTTAGGCATCCCAAATGATCAAAAAGTCATTTTGGTCGGGGCACGATTTGAACCTGTAAAGGATCACTTTTTTTTACTAGAAGGGATCAAGAGGGTCAAAGAACAGCACAGATCCGATTTTGTTTGCCTTTTGGCAGGAGACGGACCGTTGAGAGAGCAAATTCAGCAGCAAATCAAAGATGATCGTCTTTCGGATGTAGTCAAAATCATAGGATTTCAAACCGATATTTATCCTTATATCAAGATGGCGGATCTCATTGTGTTAACTTCTGAAAAGGAGGGCGTCCCCCGAATCATTATGGAAGCCATGGCTTTTTCTAAACCTGTCGTGGCTACGAATGTATTAGGGACGAGAGAATTAGTTGTGGATGGAGAAACAGGTGTGTTAGTGGAATACAAGAATGTGGAACAATTGGCTTCAAGCATCCATGTGATGTTGAGTGATGAAAGAAAGAGAAAAGAGTTTGGAAATAACGGCCGGAGAAGGATTGAAGAAAGTTTTACGGAGGAAATCGTTGTGGAACGGATCGTGAACATGTATCAACAGTTATGGCAAGTAAAGAAAACGGAGGCATCAATATGACCATTCTTGTCACCGGTGCAGCGGGGTTCATTGGAATGCATTTTTCGAAACGGCTTTTAGAAGAAGGATATGAAGTGGTCGGGATCGATAATTTGAACGATTATTACGATCCTAAGTTGAAAGAGGATCGTTTATTGGAATTAAAGAAGTATAGCCGTTTTACGTTTGTTCAGCTTGATTTGGCGGATCGGGAGGGGCTTTTTGCGCTCTTTAACAACTATGCGTTTACGCATGTCGTCAACCTTGCCGCGCAGGCAGGGGTACGGTACAGCTTGCAAAATCCTTACGCTTATGTCGACTCGAATCTCGTCGGGTTTGTCAACATCTTAGAGGCATGCCGCCATAATCCCGTCAAACATTTGATCTATGCTTCTTCAAGTTCGGTGTACGGAGCGAATGCGAAAATGCCGTTTTCGACAAGCGACAATGTCGATCATCCCGTGAGTTTATATGCGGCAACGAAAAAGGCGAATGAACTTATGGCGCATACATACAGCCATTTGTACGGCATCCCGACTACCGGACTTCGTTTCTTTACGGTGTACGGACCATGGGGGCGCCCGGATATGGCGTATTTTTCGTTTACCAAAAGCATTCTAGAAGGAAAGCCCATCAAAGTATTCAACTACGGAAATATGAAGCGCGATTTTACGTATATCGATGATATTGTTGAGGGAATGGTGCGTTTGCTTGATCGGTCCCCGCTTCCAAATGAACAGTGGGATCGTTTTCATCCCGACCCGAGCTCGAGTTATGCCCCGTATAAGATTTATAATATCGGCCATAACCAACCTGTTAAACTGCTTGATTTTATCCAAACATTAGAATCGCTGCTTGGCATGGAGGCGAAAAAAGAGTTTTTGCCAATGCAGCTAGGCGACGTGGAAGCAACGTATGCGGATATTGATGACTTGCATCGGGCCGTCGGCTTCCAGCCTTCCACGTCGATTCGGGATGGGCTCAAGAAGTTTGTCGATTGGTATAAAGCGTACTATCAATAAACGCCAGTGCTTTTTCGAGGTGCTGGTTCTTTTGATTTGGAAGGGGAGCAAAAGTGAAAAAAATCGCTGTCGTGGGAACTGGGTATGTAGGACTCGTCACTGGCGTTTGCCTTTCCGATATCGGCCATCATGTGACATGCGTCGATATTGACGAACGAAAAGTGGAAAAGATGAAAGAAGGGATTTCTCCCATTTATGAACCCGGTTTGGACGAGTTGATGAAGCGGAACATTGAACGAGGCCGTCTTCATTTTACGACAAGTCATGAAGAAGCGTTTTGTGATGCCGAGGTAATTTACATCGCCGTCGGTACGCCGCAGAAGGAAAACGGTTCGGCGGATTTGCGGTTTGTCGAGCAGGCGGCTAGAGATATTGGGGCGCATATCGAACGGGATGGAGTGGTTGTCGTCACGAAAAGCACCGTTCCTGTCGGGACGAATGAAAAAATCCGAGCGTGGATTCAGCAGCATCTCCAACGCCCCGTTCGTTTTGATATCGTATCCAATCCCGAGTTTTTGCGGGAAGGCTCAGCGATTTACGATATGTTCCACGGAGATCGCATCGTGATCGGGGCGGGCAATGAGCGGGCGGCGGCGGTGATAGAGGAAGTGAACAAGCCGTTTGGCATTCCAATTTTTAAAACGGATATTTATAGCGCGGAAATGATCAAGTACGCTTCAAACGCCTTTTTGGCGACGAGGATCAGCTTTATCAATGAGATTGCGAACATTTGCGAAAAGGTCGGCGCCAATGTCGAGGATGTCGCATACGGCATGGGGCTTGATACGCGGATCGGGCCGCAGTTTTTGCGGGCGGGAATCGGCTATGGCGGCTCGTGTTTTCCAAAAGATACAAAAGCGTTGGTGCAAATTGCGGGGGATGTCGATCATCAATTTGAATTGTTAGAAGCGGTCATTAAGGTGAACAACAAGCAGCAGCTCAAGCTGGTGGAAAAGGCGCGCAGCCGCTTCGGAAGTTTGCGAGGGAAGAGAGTGGCGTTGCTCGGGTTGGCATTTAAGCCGAATACCGATGATATGCGCCAGGCGGCTTCGATTGTCATTGCGCGGGAACTGCTGCAAGACGGCGCCTCAGTTGCGGCGTATGACCCCGTGGCGACAGAAAATGCCAAACGGATCATCGGCGATGAGGTGGTGTATGCTTCATCGGTGGAAGAAGCGTTAACAGATGCAGACCTAGCCATGATTGTGACGGAGTGGGAGGAGATTAAACAGCTGCCGCTTGATTTGTATGCAAAATACATGAAAACGCCAATTGTGTTTGATGGGCGGAATTGTTATCCGTTGGAAGAAGTGAAAAAGCATGCGATTGAGTACCACTCGATTGGCCGCCAAAGTGTGTTAACCAACGTTGTCAGCATTTAACATCCCAGCGAAACGTATTGAGGAATTCATCGTGTAACACGCAGAACAGGGTGAAAGCAATTGACGTTGCATAAAAGAAAAGTTTTATTTTCTGCGACTGTGTATGCTCACTTGGCCGCCTTCCACAAACCGTTCATCAAACTACTGCAAGACAAAGGCTGTGAAGTCTATGCAGCTGCGAATCCAGATCACGGGCGCAAAGAGGAAATCGAGGAATTAGGGGTCATTTGTTGGGACATTCCGTTTTCCCGCTCGCCGTATGATCGGGCAAATATTCAGGCTGTAAAGGAACTGAAGCGGTTATTTCAAACGCATCGTTTCGATCTCATTCATGTCCATACGCCAGTGGCGTCGTTTTTGGTGCGGTACACGGCAAAGAAATGCGGCCAAGGACCTGTGCTGTATACCGCTCATGGCTTTCATTTCTATCAAGGGGCTTCGATCCAAAATTGGCTCGTATATTATACAGCCGAAAAACTAGCGGCGAGATGGACGGATGGGTTGGTGGTGATGAATCGGGAAGATTATCAAAATGGGAAAAGGTTGGGATTCAAGGAGGATGAATCCCTCTTTTTTGTTCACGGAGTTGGCGTCTCGATTGATCAGTACGGCGTGCGTGGAGATGCAAATATTCGCGGCCAGCTGGGCATTAAAAATAGTGATGTAGTGATAACTTATATTGCAGAATTAAATCGCAATAAAAACCATTTATTCCTGCTAAGAAATTGGAAGGGAATTTTGCAACATGCCTCTAATGTGCATTGTTTGATTGTAGGCAAAGGAGAAAACGAGGAAGAGCTGAAACAGTATGTAGAACAAAACGAGTTAAACCATATTCATTTTTTAGGATTTCGCCATGATATCCCGATGATTTTATCGCACTCGGATATCGTGACGTTGCTATCGTTTCGGGAAGGGTTGCCGCGATGTGTCATGGAAGCCATGGCTTCGCAAAAGCCTTTAGTTGTGACGAATATCAGAGGTTCAAGGGATTTGGTTCAGCATGGGATCAATGGATTTGTCGTCGATTTAGAGGATGATCACGCTTTAACCGAGTCCTTCATCAAGTTAATCCGTGATCCAAAACTGCGGGAAGAAATGGGACAGGCTTCGTTTGAACGCATTCAACCTTATCGTTTGGAAAATGTCCTCTTGGAAATGGAAGATGTGTACATGCGATATTTGTCCTCGGCAAGGGACTAATTTTCATATAACGGGGGAACCGATATGGCGATTTTGATCACCGGCGGCGCGGGTTATATCGGCAGTCATACTTGCGTGGAATTGTTGAACGCAGGGTATGATATTGTCGTTATTGATTCATTCGCCAACAGCAAGCCCGAAGCGCTGAGGCGGGTTCAAGAGATTACTGGAAAACACTTCCTGTTCTACCAAGTGGATTTGTTAGACCGAGGTCAATTGGAAGCAGTTTTTTCCAAACATCCGATTGATGCGGTCATTCATTTCGCCGGATTGAAAGCGGTAGGGGAATCGGTGGCGGTTCCCCTTCTTTACTACCATAACAACATCACAGGGACGTTGGTGTTATGTGATGTCATGCGCCAATATGGCGTGAAGAACATCGTGTTCAGCTCGTCGGCGACGGTGTACGGCATGCCTGATCGGGTGCCGATTACGGAGGATTTCCCGCTCCAGCCGACGAATCCGTATGGGCGGACGAAATGGATGATTGAAGAAATGTTGCGCGATCTCTATGTGTCCGATCCCTCTTGGAGCATCGCCCTTCTTCGCTATTTCAACCCGATCGGCGCCCATCCGAGCGGGCGGATTGGGGAAGACCCGAACGGCATTCCGAACAACTTAATGCCGTACATTACCCAAGTGGCGGTTGGGAAGTTGAAAGAGCTGCGCGTGTTTGGCAACGATTACCCAACTGTTGACGGTACGGGGGTGCGCGATTACATTCATGTCGTCGATTTGGCTTTGGGTCATGTAAAGGCATTGGAGAAGGTTCTCGAGACAACGGGAGTGGAAGCATACAACCTCGGCACGGGGCGGGGATACAGCGTCCTCGAGGTGGTGGAAGCGTTTGAACGGGTCACGGGGGTGAACATCCCGCGTAAAATCGTTGACCGCCGCCCAGGTGATGTGGCGGTGTGCTACGCCAATCCGACGAAGGCGAAGAGGGAGCTCGGATGGATCGCGACACGGGGAATTGAAGACATGTGCCGCGATGCTTGGCGGTGGCAGTCGCAAAATCCGAATGGATATGAACGTGTCACGGAATAGACCTTGCCATTGCGATGACAGAGGGGGGATCGTATATTCTGAAGCGGGGGTTTGATTTCATCGTTGCGCTTATGGCACTCATTGTGTTGTCGCCGATCATGGCGGTGACAGCCATTCTTGTGCGTTGGAAGCTGGGCTCCCCTGTCCTGTTCAAGCAACAGCGCCCTGGTTTGCATGGCAAACCTTTTTATTTGTATAAGTTTCGCACAATGACAGAGGAACAAGATGAAAACGGAAAGCTATTACCTGATCATCTAAGACTAACTCCATTTGGACAGTTTCTTCGGAAATATAGTCTTGATGAATTGCCGCAGCTGTTTAATGTGTTGAAAGGGGATATTAGCCTAGTAGGACCTAGACCGTTGCTTATGGAATATTTAGAGCTGTATACACCAGAACAAGCCCGTCGTCATGAAGTAAAGCCAGGGATAACTGGTTGGGCCCAAGTGAATGGACGCAATGCGATTTCATGGGAAGAGAAGTTTGAATTAGATGTTTGGTATGTGGACCATCAATCGTTTTGGCTTGATTTAAAGATTCTTTTTCTTACCGCAATTAAAGTGCTTAAATCAGAAGGCATTAGTCATGAAGGACATGTTACCATGGAAAAATTTACTGGAACTAAAAATGCAAAAAAGAGTGGATGATGTAGATGAATCCGATTGTCGTCGTCGGTGAAGGTGGCCATAGCAAAGTGATCCAAGATATCATCTTTGCAATGGGGTGCTACCAAATTATTGCGATTTTAGACGATAAATATAAAGATATTCATAATCGGGATGGAGTATTATATGGTCCGATTTCTGTCGTTTCGAGCGTTATAGATAGAGATCGGAATACGAAGTTGATTATCGCTATCGGAAACAATCAAGTACGCGCCGAAATAGTAAAGCGGATTGGTGTTGATAATGAAAAGTTTGCTACATTAATTCATCCTTCCGCCATTATTAGCCCTTCTGCACGCATTGGAGAAGGAACTGTGATTATGCCGAATTGCGTAGTGAACGCAAATGCGGAAATCGGTAAACATGTCATTATTAATACAGGGGCGATTGTAGAGCACGATAATCGTATAGAGGATTATGCCCATATTTCTCCTAACGCTACTTTAACAGGAAACGTTACGGTTGGAGAAGGAACTCATGTTGGTGCATCTGCCACAATCATACCAGGAATAAAAGTTGGTAAATGGAGTGTTATTGGCGCGGGTTCAACGGTAATACGGGATATACCAGATTTCAGGAAAGCAGTCGGATGTCCGACTAGATTGCTAGATTAGTGTTATAATTTTTTTATTAAGGGAGATTATCAACTTTAGCATATAAGGGATGATAGCGAATGACTAGCAAATCTCGAATTTTTCTTTCCCCTCCCCACATGAGCGGAAACGAACAAAAGTATATCAATGAAGCGTTTGAAACAAATTGGATTGCTCCGCTTGGTCCGAATGTCGATGCGTTTGAAAAAGAGTTGGCGGAATATGTAGGTTCAAAAGGAGCGGCTGCGGTTAGTTCGGGGACGGCGGCGATTCATCTTGCGTTACGGTTGTTGGATGTTCAACAAGGGGATAAAGTTTTTTGTTCCTCATTGACGTTTATCGCGAGTGCCAATCCGATTTTGTATCAAGGAGCAGAGCCTGTTTTTATCGATTCGGAGCCTGATACGTGGAATATGTCTCCGTTGGCGTTAGAAAGAGCGATGGAAGAGGCGAAGAAGGAAAGCAAGCTTCCGAAAGCGGTGATTGTGGTTAATTTATATGGTCAAAGCGCGAAGATGGATGAAATTTTAGCGATTTGCAATCACTATCAAGTGCCAGTGGTCGAAGATGCGGCGGAGTCGCTTGGTTCTACATATAAAGGGAAGAAAAGTGGCACGTTTGGCAAGTTCGGCATTTATTCGTTTAACGGAAACAAAATTATTACTACCTCTGGCGGAGGAATGTTGGTTTCCGATGATGTCGAAGCGTTGCAAAAAGCCCGCTTCTTGGCGACTCAGGCGCGCGATCCGGCTCCGCATTATCAGCACAGCCAAGTAGGATATAACTACCGCATGAGCAATATTGTCGCTGGGATTGGTCGGGCGCAGTTGGAAGTGTTGGACGAGCGGGTGAAAGCAAGACGGGCGATTTTTGACCGCTACGTGCAAGCGTTAGGGGATATCGAAGGCGTTCACTTTATGCCCGAATTGGAAGGATCGATGTCCAACCGCTGGCTGACAACGTTGACTATCGATCGGCAAATGCTTGGCGTGACGCCGATGGATATTATCAACGCGCTTGCTGAGGAAAATATCGAGGCAAGACCTGTATGGAAGCCGCTTCATCTGCAGCCTGTGTTTGGCGGGGTAACGTATTATCCGCATCAGGAAGGTCGGAGCGTTTCGGATGAATTGTTTGCCAATGGCATTTGTTTGCCGTCTGGTTCTAGCATGACCATCGACGAACAAAACCGGGTCATTGACGTCTTTGTCAAAACGATAAAGCGATAAATAACCGTTTGCAAGCCTCCTGTTGAAACCGTTCAGCGGGAGGCTTATTGCATTTTTACGTTGGGGGTGACTGTTGTGCCGAAGAAAAAGACTATGCGACCAGAAACCGAGCGTTTCAAACATATCTTAATTGAAGCGTATCAACGCGGGGAATTGTCCGCCAATATAACCGCGAAAGACATGGTTCGGGAGCTTGCTCATCAGTTAAAACCAATTTTTAAAGGGAATCATCATAAGTAGTATTGGAAGGTATGTATGTCATTATTTCAACAGCTGCCAAAGTCGATAAAAAACGATCCGCTACATTCTTCAAGATGTCCAGTCGCTGGAGGAGTTGGAGTGGATGGAAAAATGATTTATATTCAAAAACGGAAGAAGGAACTGAATCGTTTCAACCGGGGAGGATGGCGCTTTTGGCGAATGTGGTTATTGACGCATGTGGGGGATTGCTTTATTCGTTTGTGCGAATTTATTTACGACGGATATGTTCTGAAATGTAAAATTACGAATTCCCTCTATGTTTTGCATCATGGTTATAGAGATCCTCTGCTTCCTCTTCTAGCTATACCCGCTGCATCCATTTCATTGGTGGACTTCTCAATGGCTACATCCTAGATGCTTCAAGACTTCTTTTTGTTATGTTCGCTTACGAGGAATCCTTTTTTTACATAAAACTTCTTCATCAATCATTACAAAACTATGATATGGATTTGTTTTTGAGAAGAAGTTAACATGTGTGAAAAAGGAGAGAGTTGTAAAAACGTAAAATCTGTATTATAGATGTATGTGTAAAAGTAAATCTGGCTACTGGGGGAGATGATGCTAAATGGAGGCAAGTGAAAAAAAGATCAACGAGATACTGACGGAAAACAAAATTCATGAAATTCCTCCTTACCAACGGCCGTATTCTTGGGAGAAAAGCCATGCGCGCGAGTTGATAGAAGATATTTGCCAAGCTTATCAGCGTAATGACCCTGAATACTTTATCGGATCGATTATTACGATTGAAAAAGAACGCAACCGCCGTTATGAAGTCGTAGACGGCCAGCAGCGGTTAACGACTTTAAATATTATTTTTGCGGTTATGAAGCAGTTGATCACGCATCCTTCTAGTGTAGAGGATATTCAAAAACGAATTATGCCGGTAAACCCTTATACGGATGAACCGGAGCAGCCTCGCCTGATAGTCAGAAAGCAAGATCAAGCATTTTTCCAGAAGTATATCCTCATGGGGGAAGATATAAGCTCTGCACAAGAAATGAGTGAAACTCAAGCGAAGTTTTATGACAATATGCTTGAAATCAAACAAGTAGTTTCAGAATTAAGCGAAGTCGAGTTGCGGCGGTTGGTCAATTATATTTTAGAACATGTATATGTTGTCTTTGTGGTCACCGATAACTTTACCTCCGCCTACCGGCTTTTTAATGTCTTAAATGCGAGAGGAATGTCTCTTTCCAACGGGGATTTATTAAAAAACCGGCTGTTTGAATATTGTGAAAGCAAGCCTCTTGAGAGAAGCCGAGTGGAAGAATGTTGGAATGAACTGGAGAATATCGTTGGCATTCGGCAGCTGGATAATTTCTTAAGCCATTTGCGGACTTCGATCAAAGGGAACAAGCAGCAGGAAATTCTTTATCAAGAGTTTGATGAGATCCTTGAAGAATATAAAGAAGCTCCCGCTCGTTTCGCTGAATTTCTCCTGCGCTCGGCTCATCATTATGAAAAAATTATGGAAAACGATTTCGATAATCATCTTAAGACGCAAAAACTCATCTCTTCCCTCCATCGGGTCGCTCATGATGAGTGGATACCTCCTGTGCTTGCGTTTCTAAATAAACCGGTGCCGGATATGGAATTCGCTGATTTTGTTGAATTAATGGAAAAAATCACGTACCAAAACTGGGTTCGCCGGCTTGGCAAAACAAAACGAAATACGGTTTATTATCAAGTGATTAATTTGATCAATAAAGGATGTTCAGCGGATGAACTGATTGAAACGGTTAAAAAATATGCGGATAATAAAGAATTTGAACAATTGATACGTGCGGATATTTACCATTCTCCTGCTGTAAAAGCAATACTCCTTCGCTTGGAACAAGAAAGCCAAGATCAGAGCGTGGTAAAACAATTCCATGGACGAATTACGGTGGAGCACATCCTTCCGCAAAAGCTAAAAGATGAATATTGGATCCAACGTTTCACGCCTGATGTTCATCAAGAATTGGTTCATAAGCTTGGAAATTTGACTTTATTGAGCGGTGTGAAAAATTCTGCTGCACAATACTATTCATTTGACCGTAAAAAGGAAATTTACGAAAAACGAAACAAAAAAGTATCGTTTGATCTTACGAAAGAAATATTAGAGGAAAAGGAATGGACAAAGAATCAGATTCTCTCAAGACAAGAAAAACTGGTGAAAAAGGCGATGGAAATTTGGGGAATTCAATAGGGATTATGCCTGTTGTTTCTTGAATGTAGCTACTGTTGTCTATGAAGTTCCGACTGTTAATTGGTTGTCGTAAATACAAATTTTTATAATCGATTCTGAATATAAAGTGATGGTGTTGGGTTACAGTTCCAATTTGTAGATTGTTCGTAATCATATCTCTATTGCCATACAAAAATCAAATTCAGATGTTGATACGATAGGGTGATCAACAATGGTTTATAAAGCTTTGCTTATAGCAGTAGACCAATATTTAAATACTTCCCCTCTTCCTAATACAGTTAATGATGTTAGTGAAATAAAAAGATTGTTGTTAGAACCTCCGTCGTTTTTTAAAAAAGAAAATGTAGAGGTGTTTCAAGGGAACATTGCAAAGCGGGATATATTACACTCCGCTTTAACGTCCTTTTTTGAAGATGCTTCTCCAAATGATATATTATTTCTTTTTTGGGCAGGTCATGGCTTTTTGCATAATAATGAAGGTTATTTTGTTCCTTTCGATGGCGATGCTTATAATCCAGAAGATTCCATGATTAAAATGACAGATGTAAGAGATTTGATTGATCATACTATTGCTAGTACTGTACTGGCGTTTTTTGATACTTGTCATAGTGGTGCCATTGCAAGAAATATACAACATGAAATGGTAAGAGGCCTAGAGGTAAAAGGGTCGGGGAAAGTATTGATCGCTGCATGTACGTCAAATCAATGGGCGTGGGACAGAAATGGCCACGGTGCTTTTACGGATTATCTCATTAGAGGGTTGGAAGGCGAAGCTGCTGATGCAAACGGTGAGATTGATGTATATAATTTGTACTCCTATGTAAGCAAAAAAGTTGCTGAAGAGTTTAAGGATCAAACACCTGTAATGAAAAGCACCCTCACAGGGAAACCGTTATTATTAAAAAGAGTAGTGAAAAGAGAAGGTCAAAGTTTCGGAACGAGTCCAGCTATTGAAACGAAAATCGTAAATTCTTCAGGAGCGTATTTTTGGTTAGGTGATTTAACTTGCGAATATGACGAATACCGTGAACCAAAAGCAGGCACATATGAATTGGTATTGAAGAATCCTGATAGCAAAACGGAAAGAACGTTAAAATTGATGCAACAAAATAGCGGTCAATATGCTCTTTCAGTCCGAAATTTTGCTGATATGGTTACGATTGAAAATATTCGTGTTGAATCCCAAAAGGAGGATACAACAGTTACTATAACCCTAGTAAGTTTGGGGGACTATAGTTCATTTACCTTTCCTGAAATGTCTATCAATTTGATGGGAAAAAGATTATCAGCGGATGATATTGCTATGTTGCGAGTAAGGAGAATATTATTTGGTGAAGAATTACCTCGGTATGATCATTCTTCCGTATTGTTAGAAAGTATGATTATAAACCCCTCTAATGCAAAGATACAAGTGATTTCAAACCTTTTGCGTATCTTGAAAGAAAAAGGTTACACTATGGAACAGATCCGAGGAAAAGTGGTAGAACAACTCATTTTAACTGGGACACTACAGGAAATTGAGGATTTAACATTTGTTGTTGAGAATGGGGTAATCAAAAAAGTGTGCCTCCAAGGTTATCGTCCAAAATATTACGCAAATGTGGAACCAACAAAAATAGAAATCAATGAATCAGTAAATATTTAAAAAATAGTTTCCAATCATATTGTCCTTTTTTGGTTTTTGATGACCGAAATTTTAAATCGTTACGCCGTAATTTTATGATGAATGATAAATTTGCATCATTTAGTGTTAAAATACATAGTAAGATTGTACGAAAAAGGAACGATTAGCATTGTTGAGAGATGTCAGTAAGTGGGAACGAGTCGGGTATGGTAGAAAAAGTACACTGGAGAAAGAGGAATTGATATCTCCAGAGAAAATACATTATCTTATAAAATACCCGCGGCAGTTTAAAGAAGGAGTTTCTTGGGAGGATATTACAGAACTAATTGCCGCTGAAATTGGAGCTATATTTGGTTTAGAAATGATGAGTGTTGAGATTGTAACCAGAAACGGTAGAAGAGGATGTCTTCTACGAAATTTTGTAAAGGAATATGATGCAAAAATGACTGAAGAAGGTGGAGTTTTATTATCAGCGCTAGTCGACGATTATAAGGAGCTCCAAGAATCCTCGTTGAAGGACATGGAACTCATTGATGCTGGATTCAAAATAATGAAGAAATTTGTGTATTGGGAGACCATAAAATCAGAGTTTATAGATATGCAATTGTTTGATATTCTTATTGGCAATCAAGATAGGCACCCATTTAATTGGCAATTGCTATTTCTTGAAACAGGAGCAAAATTCTCTCCCATTTATGATAACGGTGCTTCTTTAGGGTTTCGATTTGAAGATGAAAAGCTGATACAAATGGTCTCGAATCCCCAAGAAATGAACAAATATACGGAAAAAACAAGGGTTAAGGCGGGTATATTTGAAAAGAAAAAGGTCAAAGCTAAAGACTTGTTAACATATATTAGTAAAAACTTTACAGATGAGTTTAATCAAAGTATCCAAAAGTTAGTTGAATTTGATTTAATAAGGTATTCTGATTTTATTCAATCATTAGATATTTTAAGCGAGGCACAAAAAGACTGGTTATTGAATATAGTGCCTTTTCGAAGAAAGAAAATATTGGAGTGGATTGGAAGGGATGATCAATAACATGAAAAAAGTTCATACACTTTTAGTGGTTTGGCAAAATCCTAAAACCCGTTCTTTTTATCATATAGGAACTCTTTCTCATTATGATGGCTATTATGAGTTCACTTACACCTATAATGCCTCTGGTCACGGAAAACTGAAAGATGCATTGAATAACGGGTATATGTTGCATCCGGCTTTCCCAGACCCAACTAAAATATATCGATCAAAGGAGCTGTTTCCGGCGTTTGAACGCCGATTGCCGTCACCAGATCGTGCGGATTTTAAAGCCATTTTGTCCGATTTAGGTCTGGATGAGAATTCCACTAAGATGGACTTGCTTCAACAAACACGTGGGCGGTTAGCCAGCGACACTTATTCTTTTGAGCAACCGCTGCGTCTTGAAGACGATGGAAAGCTGTGTGTCAGCTTTTTTGTTCATGGCATGCGCTATCAAAATCTTCCTCAAAATTGGGCAACATGGCTAGCCATTAACGAAACGTTGAAATTAGTACAAGAACCAACAAACACTTATGATCCCCATGCTGTTGCTATCTATACTCACGGAGGGAAGAAGCTTGGATATGTTCCAGCCTTTTATAGTAAGGCCGTCTTTTCCTTGTTAGAAAATGGAGCGAACCCTTCTGTTCGTGTTGTGTATATGAATGAAAAATCAACTCCTCATTGGTGGCTGAAAGTAGCCTTTGAGTGCGAGATTCCTTCTTTCCAAGGTGCAACATTGGATGAATTAGCCCCTGTTATGGGATAATACCTGCCGTGCTTCGAAGTTTGTCAAAGATTTAACATTAGCAGGGATGGCTTGATCCATTGCCATGGCTATTTATAACCCTCGGCAACGGCTTAGGCTATTCCGCCAACGAAGTCGTTGAAACAGATGAAAAAGGGACCAGTCGCAAAGCCGTCATGGAATCCAACGACTGACTGAGCGCTCCGACGTGCTTTGTCGCCTCATCGGAGAAGATGGATAAGGAAACTGGACTGAGAAGCGGAATATTCGCTTGAAGAAATTATTGCAAGCGCATAGAAATGGCATAGTGGAAAGGTGAAGGAAATACAAAGGCCTCCTGCTGAATGAGTGTTGTCAGCGGGAGGCTGAATTGCCCGTCTTCATCAATCAATCATTGTTAAAATCTAATCTTTTAGATCAATAATGCGCAAATGTTTTGGGGACGAATCGGTGCCAGTTATAATCATCGGCACTAGCGAATCTTGTTTATGAAGCCCCCCGTGGCTTGCTCCTCCAACATGAGTTGGAGAGCCTTCACCGATAAATTCAAATCCCGGTTTAGCACTTGCAACAAGATAATTTCCTCCATGAGAAGTCAGCGAGCTGTACAATCGGGCCAGTGCATCCGGATATTCATCATAAAAAATCTTATTGTTCTTTACCGTAAGATTCAAAACGCCTGCATCTCCTGCTAGATCCCACGATTGTTCATACTCATCCACCAATGGCCCATTCGGTTTAAAAATGAGTCTTCCCGGCCGAACTCCAGATATGACGTGCACGGATTCTTTTTCCATCCAGGCAATGACATCCACTCTGTCGTCTTTTTGCAGCGTTTTCGCGATATCCGGAAGTGGCGCTCACCACCCGAAATTTGTCGAAATATTGGTAATTGAAAGATAAAGGGGAGGGTATTACAATGATGGGTGAGAACTAATGTTCTGTGATTGGGAGGGATGGATGAGTGACGGTGAAGATTTTAAGCATTGGGTTGAGGGGGTTAGAAGGGTATCGGGTGCAGGTGGAGGTGCAGGAGGTGCCTGGGATTGCGGCGATGGTGATTGTTGGGTTGCCGGATGCGTCGGTGAAAGAGGCAAAGGAACGTGTTCTTGCTTCGCTTTATGCTTTCGGATGCGACTTTTTTGATAAAAGGCTCGTTGTTCATTTGTCTCCGCCGGAGAGGAAAAAGCATAGCCCGATGTTTGATTTGGCGATGGCGATTGGGATTTTGAAGGCAATGGGCAAGCTGACAGCGCCGGTTTTCCCCGATGCAGCGTTTTTAGGTTCGTTATCGTTGGATGGAGCGAT
The DNA here is from genome assembly GCF_052906625.1 of Geobacillus sp. CCR. Taxonomy (NCBI): domain Bacteria; kingdom Bacillati; phylum Bacillota; class Bacilli; order Caryophanales; family Anoxybacillaceae; genus Geobacillus; species Geobacillus sp. CCR. The sequence continues at coordinate 40,970 of NZ_JBREBQ010000026.1, forward strand.
TCAGCCGGTGGATGGCATGCTTCCAGCGATATTGGCGGCAAAGAAGCTCGGTTTTCAAAAAGTATACCTTCCGTATGATCCCACACTTCCGCTTCATCATTTGAAAGATCTCGATTGTATCTTTGTTCAGACATTGGAAGAAACGGTGCAATATCTGCAAGGACAACGTGTTCTTTCGTTATCCCCAGCTTTTCGCACTCCTGAAATCATGGACTCCCCGCGAAAGCATCATCGGGATTTTCAATCGATTATTGGCCATCATCAAGCAAAGCGTGCATTGGAGATCGCAGCGGCAGGCGGACATAACGTGTTAATGGTTGGACCGCCTGGGTGCGGGAAAAGTTTGTTGGCGGAAACGTTTCCGACGATTTTGCCGAGCCTTACTCATGATGCACAGTTAGAGGTGATCAGTTTGTACCAGCTGGCAGGGGAAAAAATCGAGAGCGGCCATCCGCCTTTTCGTCATCCGCATCATTCCGCTTCATCGGTTTCTTTAATTGGCGGGGGAACGCACCCAAAGCCTGGCGAAGTGTCGCTGGCACATCGCGGTGTTTTGTTTCTCGATGAAATGGCGGAATTTGCGAAAAAGACGCTGGATATGCTTCGCCAGCCGTTAGAGACGGGGAAAGTGACGATTAGCCGTATTTCGTCGACGGTGACATATCCCGCGGACTTTATTTTGCTTGGGGCGATGAATCCGTGTCCGTGTGGATATTTAGGCTCAAGAACGCGCTATTGCACATGCAGTCCGAAACAAATTCAAGCGTATCGAAATCGTGTTTCCGGGCCGATTTATGACCGGATGGATGTTTTATTATCATTGGAAGTCATTGATTTCACCAAAGAAACGAGGGTTTCGGAATCTTCGGAAACCATAAGGAAAAGAGTAGAAGAAGCAAGAAGAAAGCAATATGAACGTTACGGAAAAGAAATAACGAATGGGCGTGTTTCTTTTGAGTTATTAATGGAAAAAAGCCCGCTTGCCAACAGGCAGCAACTTCTGTTGCAGCAATGGGCATCCCAACATCAATGGAGCAATCGTGTACAAACGAAAATCATTCGGTTGGCAAGGACCATTTCCGATTTAAAGGGAACCGAAGAGATAGCGGATGAATCGCTTTGGGAAGCGATGACGCTAAGATGGCTGAAAACATATACGAAGCAACAGGCAACAGCGAGGTAAAAAGAATGGGACGGCAAAAGCGGATCTGGGTGCCCCATCGGTTTTATCATATCGTTTGCCGCGGCAATCGGCGTGATCCCCTATTCAAGGAAACAAATGATTTTCTCGCTTTTCTTCATATCCTCCACCAGCTTCACGAAAAAATCCCATTTGAAGTAGCCGCATATTGCCTTATGACGAATCACTTTCACCTGCAGCTGCGCTCAAAACAGGAGCCGATTTCGAAAGTCATGGCGCTCATGAACAAACGGTATGCGAATTATTATAATACTCGCTATCGTTTGACGGGACATGTATTTGAAAAACGTTATTATGGTAAATGGATTGACAATGACAGTGGAATGTTGGAAGTGAGTCGATATATTCATCTCAATCCTGTAGAAGCTCATATTGTAAATTAGCACATTATTTCAGAATCCCTTTTTCAAATTATTTCAGATGGATTCTGAAATAATGTGCAAAATTTTTGCGGATTGTTCCGGATTTTGCACATTCTTTCGGAACGTTTGCACGCTCTTTCAGATGAAGATTTCCAGCGCGCCTGATGGACCGATGGAAAATGGAAAAGTGAAAGCACAAAAGAGGCCGATTCGGCCCCTTTCGTGCTAATACCCCATTTCCTCTGCGGCCATGCGCACCACTTCTTCGTCAATGGCGTCCTTTTTCAGCTGATGCCCGTACAGCAGGCATGTCGTGGCCAACGTGTTGATCACCCGAGGCCATCCCCGCGACTGCAGGGCAATCGCCTCTAATGCCGATGGGGTGAAGATCGGATGCTTCGCCCCGGCCTGTTTCATCCGATGCTCGATGTAGCCCGCCACCTCCTCCTTCTCGAGCGGCCCCATCCGGCATCGCATGATGATCCGTTGGTCAAGCGGACGGTGCTGATTGAGCCGCAGCTTTCCCTGTAAATGGGGCAGCCCGGCCAACATCAAGACAAATGGGTTGGTCGAATCCATCTCAAAGTTGAACAAGATGGCGATGTCTTGTAAAAAGGCATCTTTGGCCAAATGCATCTCGTCCAAAATGAACACCGGCGTGATCCGTCGTTCATGATGCAATCGCTCGATCGCCTGCTGGATTTGGCGGAAGAGGTCCACCTTGCGGTATTTCGGTTCTTCCCCCAACCCAAGGGCCAGCCCACGGTAAAAATCCATCACGCCTCCGGTCGATAACGGGAAGTAGACCACATGATGCAACGAAGGGGACAACGATTCCTTCCACGCCCGAAGGGCGAACGTCTTGCCCGCCCCCGGCTCTCCGATCAACAGCCCGATTCCCCGCGTTCGCTTCACGTACTCCAGCGCCCGCAGCGCTTCTTGAAACGCTGCCCCTTGATACGCCTCAGACGGGTCGGTTTCTTTCGCAAACGGCTCCCGCGAGAGGGAATAAAACGTTTTATACATCCTGTTCGCCCTCCTTCGCCGAAACCGCCGCAAACGGCGACCGATGGCGCTTTACATAGGCATTGTCCTCCATACGCACCCGAATGGCTTCCGCCACCCGTTTGCCCTCTTCGTACACATAGACGCCTCGTTCGTCATAGCGGAGCTCAATCGATTGCCCAATGAACCGAGGCGGCACTTCGTATAGCTGCTTATTCAGGGTGATCGTGCCATCGGCTTTCACCTTGCGGTGTTCCCGTTTCAGAAAAATCGCGTCCAGCCAATCGATGTCTTCGATCCACATCACCTGTTCCACCTGAGACTGAAACACCTCATGCGGCGTTTTCCCATCAAGCGAGGCGTGAGGTTTTCGATGATACTCTTCTTCAAGCCACTTCCAAAAACGCTCGTTCAACTCATCAAGCGACTTCGGCGGATTCAGCTCCAACAGCGGATAAAACCGTGTCTGTACGGTGCGGAAGAACCGTTCGATTTTCCCTTTGCTTTGCGGGTCATACGGCTGAGTGTGGATGAGCGTAATCCCCATCTCGGCGCACGCATACTGCAGCACCTCGGACCGATCAATGTTCCCGTTGTCCGAGTAAATGCGTTTCGGCTTCCCGCAACGAAGCACCGCTTCCTTTGTGACGATCCGCAGCCCGTCAAATTTCTCCGAAGGGAAAAATTGGGCGTACGGCACCAACCGCGAGCAGTCATCGATATACGCGATCAAAAACGTTTTCTGGGCTTTCCCATGGACGCGAATCGTGGGTCCATGGGATAAGTCCCCTTGCCATAACTCATGGATCTGGTCATACGCAAAGCGTTTTCGCTCTGGCATCGGCAAGATTTCTTTCCCCACCAGGTTGTGTTTTTTCAACAGTCGGTATATAGTAAAGTATGAGAGGGTGGTGGGAATGTCCCCCTGCTTGGTGAGTTGTTCGTAGAATAGGGTCACGGGCATGGTGGGATGTTCCTTCCTCAATGCTAGAATATGATCCTCATCATCG